>JAPYTK010000022.1:0-18985 GCA_029941785.1 Polyangiaceae bacterium
CAGCTGCTGAGGGCGGGGGGGGCGGCCCGCCAGTAGGGGGCGGAGGCGGCTGAAGCTGCGCAGTCGCTGCAACCGGAAATAGCACTGCGGCTAGCGCAATCGCGCAGACGATCTTCACAACCATGAGCTGAGGTCACTCGAAGCCGGCGATGCCTCGTCGGGCCCGAGCAAGCTCGGCCCGTCTTCGGTTTCGATACGGTAATCGCCGCCCAACCAGCGAGCGAGATCCAACTGCTGGCACCGGGCAGAGCAGAAAGGCCTGTGCGGCCCCGCTTCGCAGGATTGGTTACACTGGGGGCAACGCGCAACGCGATCGTTCATCGTGCCTCAGCGTAGCACTGTACGCCTGCGACGACGATGCCTGTGCGTAGCCCTTGGAATGCCTGTGCGTAGCCCTTGGACGGCCTTGTGCGTAGCCCTAGGACTGCCTGTGCGTAGCCCTTGGACGAGCGGCCTCAGTAGCCTTTCCGCGCCACGACGACGGCGCCGCGACCAATCTCGCGCACAGCACCGTTGACGATACAGGTGGTCACAGAGCTGCGAACGTGCACCGCCGTCAACTCGGCGTACGTTTCAGCGGGGTACAAGTCAGGCTCGTCCGTGTCAGGCGTCCGCTCGACCACGGCATTGCCGTCTTCCTCGATGAGCGGCCTCACATCCGCCAAAGCACCGGCGCCGCGAATCCCGTCGCGCCAGAGATCGCCACGAGAAACAGCGAAGAAGCGATTGCCTACCTCTACGCCGTCAGTTTTTCCTTTGTCGATGAAAACCACGGTGTACTGCCCATAAAACTGGTGCGGGTACAGGGCGCCGATGATCTTGGCGCTGATCGACTTCTTGTTCTTCGTGGGGGTGACGGCCCGCATCTTTCGGTGCATCGGACCGACGAAGACGCCACGCTCCACCGCGTCGAGAGCCTCAACGATGCGGGCGCGCACCATATGAGTGTCCTTGTTGTAGCGATTCACCTTGGCGATACCGCGGATCCACACGAAGTGCAGCGAGGTGGGGTTGCTCACCTTGCGGCGCTCGAACAATGTCAGCAATTGACCGACCCGCACACGGTGCGGAGGGTTAAGTTTGATGTAGATTTCATCGTGTGTGCTGAGCAGCATTTGGTCATCTGGACTGCCTAGCAAGGTGCCCCAAGTGGGCACCGATGTGTCGAGCGCAAAACCCAAGGTTCGCTGAAAAATCGTCGAGCGAGGTACGAGGCGCTTTCGCCGCGCGAAACCAACTCCATCGCCGGTCTGGGTCACACCTTGGTGGTCACGAAGACGGATCTGATCGCCCGGATAAAGCCAGTGGGGGTTTTGAACGTGGGCGTTGTACGACCAAATCCGCGGCCACTGATAGGCGTTGCCGAAGTACTTGAGAGAGATCCGCCAGAAGGTGTCCTTGCGCTGAACCGTGTGAAGCTCTGGCAGGCGCTCGTCACCCGTCACGACATAAGCGGCGGTGGGCGACCCCCGGAGCGTCGCCGGGGAGCCTGCAGAAGAGCCCAAATCGAAGCCATCACTCGAACTGGAGACGTCCCGCATCGGCCGGGCGCTCGACGGGAGGTAGGTGTTCAGCTGGCTGCCACCTCCGCCCGAACTGCTGCCAGCGGTCGGGGATGGACTCTGCGTCCCTGCAGCCGGAGCCGTTCCTACTGAAACGGCGGGGCCAGTCGAGGCACCGCCGCCTGCAGGTGGCCCTTTTTGCGCCGACACGACGCTCGGAGAAGCCAAGATGCCTCCCAACAAGAGGGCACTCATAATGACACGGCGCATCTACTTGCGCCCCTTGAGCCCCGTGCCCCGGAGCGTCCCGTCCGCACGCTTCCCGACCGCCGCGCCAGCCTCGACGCGGGGCTCGCCGCCGTGGTTATGAAGCACGGGGCGTTTGCCATCGGCGACAGCAGGCGCTTTCTGAGCCGTCTGAGCCACCCCCGCCGCTTGGCCGGGAAGGGCGCCGAGAGCGCTCGGCTCAACCGTCGCCGGCGTAAGTCGAACCACTCTGAGCGGGGGACGTTCGGCCGGGGGCCTGGCTGCCTCTACCTTGGCGCCGTGCTCTTCCAACGCGTCCACACGATCTTGCAAGGAGAGGTTTCTCGCACGCAATACGCTGATTTCACCAGACATTTTATCGATGTCCTGCGCCAGCTTGTCGTGATTTCTGGCGCAACCGAGGCCTCCTCCCACGACGAGCGCGAACATCGTGAACAGCATGGGGATCGAACGTAGGGGTGAAGTAGGGGCAAGCGGACGCATGGCGTTGTGATGGTAAGCTAGCACCCACAGGTCGGCCAACAACAGGACGCTTCGCGCGGGCTGACGCGGGCGCCATCGGAGGCTTGGACCCCATCACGACCGGTAGTAGGGTCTCGCCTGCGCAAACCCTTTCCATTTCACTAGTCGAGGTTCTTCGTGACGAACAAGGTTCTATTTTCCGTCTTGGCCGCTTCTTTTCTCACCTTAGGCGCTTGCGGTAGCGAGACCGACGAGCCACCCGGCGCGTGTGTGGACTACTCCGATGTCAGCGGAAGCGCTTCGTTTGAACTCGACGTGATGCCGCTTTTCGATCAAGCCTGCAACTCCGCGAGCTGTCACTCCGGTGCCGCGGCCCCCGAAGGTCTCGCCCTCACAGCGGTCGACGCCGCGGAACGTACCGCGCTCGTCACCTTGCTCACGAGCGCCTGGGCGAAGCGGGCCAACATGCAGCTCGTCACCGCTGGCGATCCCACGAACAGCTTCTTGCTGCTCAAGTGCGAGTACGACAAGGCCGGAATCACCGAGTGCGCCACGGATTGCAGCGCGCTAGGCTGTGGAGCGCCCATGCCGTCAGGCGGAGCGATGCTCACCGAGTCGGAGCTCGATGTCCTTCGGCGTTGGATCAAGGACGGGGCCAAGGATAATTGATCGGGCGCCTACGTGGTCGCCTGATCGAAATCGAGAGTGACGGCAGCCTCGTGGTCGACGTCAATGGCGTCGGCTACGAACTGCAAGCTCCACTCGGGACACCGGGTCGCAGCAGCGCCGCGGTCGGCGACGAGCTGCAGTTGCACGTGCACACTCACGTCCGCGAAGACGCACTTCTGCTCTACGGGTTTGCCACCGGAGATGAGCGCACGGCGTTTCGTACACTCATCGGTATCTCGAAGGTGGGACCCAAGCTCGCCCTCGCGGTCCTATCGGCCCTCGAGGTGGGGGAATTGGCCGAGGCCGTCGGCACGGCAGATGCCGGACGCCTGACGCGCATTCCGGGGATCGGAAAGAAAACCGCTGAACGCATGGTCCTGGAACTCGAGGGCAAGTTGAGCACCACCACCCCTCGCGCCACCGGTGGCAAGCCGTCGGGTCGCGTGAACGAAACCTCCCGTGTTCTGTGCGACTCACTGATTCGTATGGGCTTCAAGCCGAACGACGTCGACCGCGCAGTCGCCAACATGGAGGCCCTCGACCGGCCCCTCGGCGAACTCATCCGCGACGCGCTCAGCGCACTGTCCCCTTAGACTCGACCCGTGGGCCACCCCGCCAGGTAAACTCCGTCATTTCGAGCTAGCCCGCGGTGGCGGTTTCTACCATACTCCGCTTCCAGGTTCGCTCCCCGGTGGAGAAGACCTCAGGGGGACTCCCCCAGACTCATGGAGATGGTGTCGTGATCGGCTGTCCGAGCTGCGAAAAACAAAATCAGGACTACTACAAGTTCTGCCTAGGCTGCGGCACGAAGCTTCCGCGCGCCCGCAAGAACTCTGATTTAGACGAAACCGCGCCGCAGGGCGTTCCCAAAGCCTCCACCGGATCCACCACAGCCGAGCAGGATGTTGCGGCAAAACCGTCAGACCGCGCAGACGACGCACCTTCAGCCGACGTCGACGAAGCCAGCCCCACCCCCAGCTCCGCAGCGGCGAGCACTGCGGTCGAAGCAGAGCCGGATTCGTCCGAAGCGCCGAGTTCATCCGAAGCGCCGAGTTCATCCGAAGCGCCGAGTTCATCGGACGGCCCCCCCCCATCGTTGTGCCCTTCCTGCGCCCACCCCAACTCGCTGAACAACCGTTTCTGCGCAGCATGTGGATTCCAGCTCGACGTACCAAAGGCGCTGAAGACCCAGCCGCCGCCCGCGAGAGAAGCGCCCGAAGAGGTGAGTTGGATCGTGCTGACAGCGCTCAACCCCGACGGCGCCGAGGCAGGCTCCTTTTCCCTACCCAAGAGCGACGTCGTGATCGGGCGGGACACCGGCGAATTTTTTGCCGACGATCAGTTCCTGTCACCACAGCACGCAAAATTCCGGGACGAAGACGGCACGATTGTGGTCGAAGACAACGACTCACTCAACGGCGTCTTTCGCAAGCTCCTCGCCGAGCAGCCCTACGATCTGGCAGACGGCCAAGTGTTCCGCATCGGCCAAGAACTCATCCGCTACGAGGCGATCGAGGCGGGGAACGAAGATGCCAATGGCGTCGAGTTCATGGGCGGACCGATAGACGGCATCATTGGGCGAATCACCATGGTGCTCGGCCGCGAAACCGGCGGCACAGCATTCCCGATGACCGAAAGCGGCATCAATCTCGGCCGCGAGCGAGGCGCCGTTTTGTTCCCCGAGGATGGTTACGTGTCGGGACTTCACTGCCGCGTCTACCACGAAGACGGCAACGTCTACCTCACGGACCTCGGCAGCTCCAACGGCACCTTCGTCCAGCTCGACGGACCGACCGAGCTCTCAAACGGCGACATCCTGCTGATGGGCCAACAGCTTTACCGGGTCACGTTCTAACCCCTCCTCATCGAGCGCCATGTCTGCCGAACACCAGACGATCCGCGTGGTCGCCGCCGTCATCGAGCAGGACGGCAAGTACCTCATCACGCAACGACGCGAGAGAGCAGCCCTCCCCTTGCTTTGGGAGTTTCCTGGAGGCAAAGTCGAACAAGGCGAGAGCGACAGCGACGCCCTGCAGCGAGAGATCCTCCACCGCCTCGGCGTACAAATCGGCGTAGGCGAGCTCATCTCCTTCGTGACCCACCCCTACGATCACTACGCCGTTGAGCTTTACCTGTACTCATGCTCCATCGAGTCCGGCGAGCCGGAAGTTCGGGCGGTCAACGACTTTCGCTGGGTCACGAGTGACGAGTTCGAGAGCTACGATTTTACGCCAGCCGACGAGTCGAGCATGTCGAAATTGCTCGGCCTGGCGCCAAACCCGGAATAGCGGCGCACCGCGCCATCTTGGTCTATACTTCCCGGTGGAGCGATGCCGCTCCGTCGAGTCGAAACCATGATGTGGAAAACCGGGATCCTCGCCGGCTTCAGCGCCGCCATCCTCATCGCCGCGTGCGCGTACCCGGAGGTCAACTACCGCGACCCCGACAAGACGAGCAGCTCATCGAAACAGAGCAGCTCAGTCACGAGCGGTCCCGGTGGCATGGGTGGCTCCGGCGGAGCGACAGTCACGACCAGCACCACAGCGATGGGAGGCAGCGGAGGCGGTCCCTGCAATCCCCTCGACTCCGTTGCGTGTGCTCAGGGACAAAAGTGCTCGGTTGCCAATGAAAACACGGGCGAACTTGGCTGCGTAACGGCAGGATCGACGCTCCTGTATTCCGCGTGCACGACCGATGAAGATTGCGAACCGACAACCTATTGCGATTCCTTTGGAAAGGTTTGCAAGAAGTTCTGCAACACCAATAACCAGTGCCCCGCCTCGAGGCCCTGCGTTCTCGTGCTCAACTCCCAAGACATACCCATCCCGAACGTCGGCGTGTGCATGGCCCCTTGCGAGCCGAAGAGCGCGAGTCCCTGTGATCCCGCATCCACCAATTGCGTCCCCATCGGGCTCACCGATGCAAACAACAACACGATACTCGAGTGGGATTGTCAGACCGCGGGGCCCCTCACGGAAGACGAGAAGTGCGCCGCGCTTTCCGAATGTAGCCACGGGCTGTATTGTTACAATCGAAACGTCTCTGCGAGTGGGAACCAGTGCATCCCTTGGTGCAAGCCGGGCGACAGCTGCGGCACCGTAACGTTTTGCAAGGAAATCCAGGTGCCGATCGGACCAAACAAGTTCGACGCGATATACAACAGCGTGCACTACGGCGTATGCGACATCTTGTGATGGCGTGCGGCGCCTAACAAAGGCAACGGCTGACTAGAAGCGGCCCATGATCTGAACCCCACCGGGGGCGGGGGCGATCTGGATCGAGCGCGCCGTCGTGGCGGGCTGTTCGGGATCTTCATCCCCGTCGAGAACGAAAAAGAGCACCACGCCCGTGGCCACCGCGGCTCCGCCCACCGCTGCGAAGACGTTCGTCACGTGGGTATAGGTCTGCGCGAGATCGGCCGTCGCTTGACTGTCGGGATGACAGCCCGTCGCCGTGGGCCCGAGCGGACTCGGATCGATGGTCTCGCAATCGAGATTGTAGAGCGTCGCCTGACGCAGAGCGAAAAACACCCCCGCACCCCCAAGCACGGCCAGGCCAGCGCCCGCCGTGATGTAGGCCGGCACGCGCGGGTTGTCCTCGTCCGGCCTTGGGCCCGCTGGGCCGGTCGGTCCGGTCACAGGCTCGGCCACAGGCTCGGGATCGTCGATGAAGAGCTCGATGCTCTGCTCCTCCTTCTCGGCCAGCTCGAAGGCTCTCTCCTCGACGAGTTCGTCGCCACGCTTCACGAGGAGCGCGTGTTTGCCCGGATCGACCGGCAAGCGGGCGCCCAGCAAGGCCAGGTCGACCGGCCTCTCGTCGATGAAGATCCGGCTCGTCCGAATGGTGCCCGTCACCGTGATGGTCAAATAGCCGATACGCTCGCGGACAGCCTCGGCATGCAAGGGCGCTTGCTCGGCCACCGTCTTGACCCCGGCCGCCTTCGCTTCTTGGGCGGCGAGCTCGAAGGCGTTCAGCGCATCGACGAAGTGCCCCAGTTTTTCGTGGCAAAGGCCGATGTGGTAACGAACCTGTGACGTCATCTTGACCCGCGACACCTTTTCAAATGCCGTCAGCGCCTCTTGCCAGGCGTTTTCCTTCTCGGCAGCCAGACCTTGTTTGAACAGATCGCGAGCCGCGGCGAGCGCCTCCTTGGACGGCTCTGCCGGGCGAGCCGCGGCGAACTCCTCCTTGGATGGCTCTGCTGCGGTGGGTTCGGCGGGCTTTTCTTCCGCTTCTGCAGGGCTCGCGGGGCTGGCCGTTTCCGGACCGCTCGTCTCCGCCTCCTGTGCGACAGCAAGGGTCGGAACAAAGCCCAACACGAGAAAAAGAAAGCCCTTTCCCAAGACGAACAGCAGCCAACGATTCAGTCGATGCAACATGTCACGCACTCTCGTTCACCATACTACAGCGACCCAGAACTTCCGAGCCGCGCGCCGCGCGTCAATAGAATGAGAAATAACGGCCCGCCAATGATGGCCGTGACGGCGCCAACGGGCAACTGTGTAGCGAACACATCGAATGCCAATCGCGCCACGAGATCACACCCAACGAGCATGCCAGCGCCCGCCAAGAAGCACAGGGGAAGCAGGCGCCGATGGTCGGGTCCGAAAAGGCGGCGCAGAGCGTGAGGCACCACCAAGCCAACAAAACCGATCAAGCCCGTGAGACTGACGATACCGCCGACCACCGCCGAGGCAGCGAAGAACACGCGCTTCTCGAGCACGCCTACGTCGACGCCGAGGGCCTCGGCCGCCTCATCGCCCAAGGCGAGAACGTTCATTCTGCCGCTCTGCAGCCATAGATACACGGAACCCAGGGCCACGTAGACGGTCACGACCAGGAGCGAGCGGCTCGTCGGCAGCTCGATGAAGCCCACGAGCCAGCGAAGCATCTGCGCAGCGCGCTCGGGCGGGACCACCAGCTTGCCAAAGGTGATCAGCGATGCGGCGATAGCGTTGACCATCACGCCTGCGAGCAAGATCGAGGCACCGGCCGGACCGCGAGGGGCGTGCCGCGCCACGCCATACACAACCACCGTCGCAAGCAAGCCTCCGAGCAGGGCGCTAAAAGGCACGAGCATGGCCCCAACGACCGTAGCCGCGCTCAAGCCCGCTGCAATGGCCGCCGTCGCCCCAACCGCCGCGCCGCCCGACACGCCGAGTACATAAGGCTCGGCGAGCGGATTGCGCAACAGCGCTTGGAAAGCCGCGCCGACCACCGCAAGACCACCGCCCGCCACAACGGCAAGTGCAACACGCGGCAGTCGGAACTTGAATAAAATGGTTCGATCCATGCCAGGACCAGCCAAGGCATGAGCCAGCGAAGCCTCGTCGGTGCCGAACAGAACACCGAGCACGATCACGACGAGCACCGCGGCAAGGAAGACGAGCCGAGTGGCCAATGGGCGAGCCGTGCCCGAACCTACCGGCGGACTCATGGAGACTCGTTGCGTGCGTACAGCAGCTGCAAGCCTGTCAACGTCAGATGATCATCCACATGCTCGATCGCGGTCGTCTCGGGCGAGATGAGAGCCGCGTGCCCCCCCGTGGCTAACACCCGACACGGATAATCGAGTTCGTCCTTCAGTCGTGCACAGAGGCCGTCGACGAGACTGGCATGACCGTACACGATGCCCGACTGCATCGAGCCGACCGGATTGCGGCCCACGACTCGCTCGGGCCGGGCGATGTCGACACGATGCAGTCTCGACGCGCGGGCGAACAGCGCCTCGGCGCTAATTTGGATGCCCGGCGCGATCACGCCGCCGAGGTAATCGCCCTGGGGCGTCACACAATCGAAAGTCGTCGCAGTACCGAAGTCCACGACGATGACCCCCTGCTTTGCCCACGCGTAGGCAGCCACGGCGTTGACGATGCGGTCGGCACCGACCTCGCGGGGGTTTTCGTAGCGAATGCTCATGCCCGTCTTGATCCCAGGGCCAACGACCAACGGCTCGCATCCAAAGGCAGTGCGCACGAACTGCATCACGGTGTCCGTCAATACAGGGACGACACTGGCCAGGATCGCGCCATCGATCAAACCAGGATCAACGCCCCGCAGCTCGAGCATCTGACGGACGAGCACCGCATATTCGTCCGCGGTTCGGTTGTGAACGCTTTCGGTCCTGACGTGCTGAACCAGTTCGGCGCCATCAAAAACGCCGTAACTCATGTTGGTATTGCCTACGTCGATGGCGAGCAGCATGCGATCAGTCTCTCATGGAAGTTTACGGGCCAACAGGACGCCGTCCCGCACGGTGATGAGCAGGTTTTCGACGCGCGGATCGGCGTGCACTCGCCGACCGACCTCGACGATCCCGCGGGCATCATCGGTCTTCGGATCGAGAACTTCGCCACTCCACAGCACGTTGTCGATGACGAGCAAGCCGCCCGGCCGCAGGCGCGGAATAATCTCGTCGTAGTAAAGAGGATAACGCGACTTGTCGGCGTCGAGGAAAGCCATGTCGAATGGTGACGCGTCCAGGGCGCGGACGGTTTCGAGGCCGTCGCCGAGTTTTATCCGAATCTTGTGACCGTGCGAACTGCGATCGAAAAATGAGCGTGCAATTTTCGCCACGGTCTCATCGTGGTCGCAGGTGATGATCTCGCCATCCTCGGGCAGCGCCTCGGCCATGCAGAGCGACGAATAGCCTGTGTAGGTACCGACCTCGAGAATGCGGCGCGCACCGCAGAGAGAGGCCAGCATCTTGAGCAATCGTCCCTCGACGCGCCCAACCTGCATTTGGGGAATGGGAACGTGCGCGAGGGTGTACTCGCGCAGTTCATCATGCAGCGCACCAAACGACTGCGTGAGGTCGTGGGCGTAACGCTCGATAGAATCTTCAACAAATGGCTTCATCGACCAGAGTGCTATAAGGCTCGCTACCATGCGCGACAACACCTCTCGACGATTGCGGGCCGGAGCGGGCTGCCTCTTGGTGGTCGCGCTGAGCACCATCGGCTGCGATAAAACCACGACGCCTGCCCCGATCCCGGCCACATCCTCGGTCCCGATCCCTCCGAGCGGCCCACTCGAGAAGCTCGAGGCGCCAGCGGAAGTTGTGGCCTTCGGGGGCGTGAGCAAGACGAGCGCTTGGCTGCAGCGGCTCGGCGCACTGCTCGCGAAGGCAAAAGTACCGCTCGATGCTCGCGTGATCCAATCCACGATCAAGCACGAACTTGGGCTGCGAAGCGCCGCGGCCGTCGATCTCGAGAAGCCCCTACGCGTCGCCTTGGTCACCGGCGAGGGGACCGCCATCGACACCATCGTCATGGTCGGACTGAGGAGCGAAGAGCAGCTCGTCACCGCGTTGCCGGAAAATAGGCAATTTGACACCGAAGCAGGCCTTTGGACCTACGGCGGTCAAGACGCTCGTTACCTGCTCCTCTTCGGCAAAGTGGCCGCGATTGCCCGGCGCCCCGGACTGCTTCAGCGGCACCGCGACTTCTTGCTCCGACTCTATGGATCGGACACCGGGCCTCAGCTGCGTATGAAAATACAGCCAGGAGAGCCGATGGCTCGATACCGTCAAGCACTCCTGGCCCTCTCCTCGAAACGCCGTTCAGCCCTCGAGCGGAGCCTGGTCCCGGCCCTGGAAGCGAGCGCAGAGTTTTCGGAACTGGTCGTCGACCTCGAAGCGAAGCCGACAGGACTTCGAATCCAAGCCAAGGCACGCGCCACGCCGGCTAGTGATCTGAGCAAGAGCTTGTCGGAGCTCGAAGGCGGCAAACTGCGTCTGCTCGAACGACTGTCCGCCGGCACTACCGCTGCCCTGGGCCTTCGCATTCCCGCATCGCTACGCGCCGCGTGGATGGCAACGCTGTCGAATCTGGGCTCCATGGCTTTCATCAAGAAGGACACGCAGACGGACGCCGGGGAAGCGCTTCGCCAGTTTTGGTCAGCAAGCGACGGCGAACTCACCGTCATGCTCGAGCCCCGAGCGGGCGAGCACGGTGCCGGAGTCACGAGCTTGATCGGTACAAAAGACGCGCCGAAGACGCGAGCGGCAGTGAAGGCTCTACTCGAGATTGGCCGCCGTCACACGGGCATCGAACATCAGTTCAACGCCTACCGCGTGGGGAAGCACCCCGTGCATCGAGTCCGTCTCGACACGTCGAAACCGGAGCATCGCTCCTTCGCGCCGTGGGCACCGGTGCTAAACTACGACATGGCCATTACCGACGAGGCGGTGATCATGGCTTACGGCGATGGCGGCGACGGCGCGATGACAAGCTGGCTCGCGACGCCGACCAAGGCCGAAGCACGGCAGGGATCCTTCGCGAGGCACGCCGCCTCCTTGGGCCAGGCCGGAAAGGACCCGTTCTTCGTCGCGTTCCTGTCACCCCTCCGATCCCTCGCCGCGCTGCGCTGGCCGGGATTCACCGCGCTGTCCAAGTTGGCGAAAGGGATCGCCCACAGTCCGACGCAGCTGATGGTGTGCGCCGCCGTTCATGACGGGGTCCTGCTGATCGCGGCAGATGCGCCTGCCGCTCAGTTGACAGAGATTGCTACCTTGGCTGCCGCTCGACCGTGAAGATCCTTCACGTCAGCGACCGCGCGAGCGTAAGAGGCGGTGCCGACTGGCATCTGATCGGCATCATCGAAGCTCTGGCCGAAGGACACGACCAAGTGCTTGCGGTCGGTCGCGACGACGGAACGGCCACGCTCGACTGTCCCATCGAAATCGTGCCCGGACTCGATGATCCGGATTGTGGCGCGAGGGCCTCCGATCTCGACGCATTGTGTGCTCGGCTGGCGCCCGATGTGATCCATCTCCACAACGCGATTGGGCCCGACACCTTGCGTTGGGGGGCCAATCGCCACGCCGTGGCAACCGTGCATGACCATCGCGGTTTCTGTCCGGGCCGAGGCAAACTCACCCTCGCGGGACGACCGTGCACCGTCCCCATGAGCGCCCAAGAATGCGCTGACTGCTTCGACAACCCGGTGTACGCTCTGGCGAGCACGGCCCGCGCCGAAGAGAGACGAGACGCGCTCGCCGCCATGGCAACGCTCACCGTGGTGTCGCACTACATGAAGCGAGAGCTCATCGCCGCAGGCATCGGTGGCCAGCGCATCCACGTCATTCCTACCTTCGTTCATGGCCTCGATGTTGAGGCCAAAGCGGACGGCCCTCCGTGCGCATTGTTCGCTGGGCGGCTGGTCGACGCCAAAGGGCCGAGCGCCGCCCTCGAGGCGTGGAGACGGGCTTCGATCCAAGGCCTACCTCTGGTGCTCGCGGGAACCGGCGCGATGCGAACGCCGCTCGAGGCCCGCGGCTGCGACGTGCTTGGCTGGGTCTCGCACGAGAAAATGTCGGCGCTGTACCGCCGAGCCGAGGTCTTGATCATGCCGTCACGGTGGCAAGAGCCCTTTGGCATCGTAGGCCTGGAGGCGCTTTACATGGGCGTACCGGTCGCCGCCTGGGAAAGCGGCGGGGTTTCCGAATGGCACCCAGGAGGACGGGCGCTGGTCCGGTGGGGTGATGTCGATGGACTGGCCTCGGCGATCGCCGATGTCGTAGGAAGCTCAGCCGTGATGCCAAAGGGATTTGAGCCGGGCCCACTCATGGCGCAATTGTTGGCGATTTACGAGGGCATGCAAATCGCAGCATCTTAGGTCATAATAGCGGCGACCTTGCGAACGGGGCGTCGCGCAAGACACACACCATGAGACGAGTCAGCTATTTATTTTTTGCGATCGGCCTTGCCGGGTTCACACTCGCCGGCTGCGCCACGGGTCTAGAGGGCCCCGACATCGAAGGCAGCGGCGGCGGAAGCTCCACCGACACGACGGGCTCGAGCGGCGGCGATCCCTCCACCTCTGCGAGCAGCTCAGACGCCTCGAGCAGCGTGAGCTCGAGCAGCGGCGGCCCCATGTGCGAGGCGGACGAACATCTCTGCGGCGGGATCTGTGCGCCTAACACGCCTCAGACCGGCTGTTACCAGTCCGATGCGTGTACGCCCTGCTCCACGGTCACGAACGGCACGACAAAATGCAGCTCCGACGGGCTGTGCGATTTCGATTGCCTCGATCCGTACCAAAAGAGCGGCAACACCTGCTCCTGCCCGACACAGTGCTGCAGCTCCTCGGACTGCAGCAGTGGCCAATCATGCGAAAACGGCCAGTGCATCACACCCTGTGACCCGCTCGAGTGCCTGGCTTTTTGCTTGTTTCAAATGAAGGCCGGCATGTGCAGCGGCAACCAGTGCATCTGCACCTGAACCGCTGCGTGCGCGAGCAAAGAAGCCCCGCAGCTCGTCCGACTACTTTGGCGGCTCGAAATCCTTGCAGGCCAAATCGATGTTGCCCTCAAAAGCGAGCTTGATCGCCGTGGGTACTTCGGCTGGGCCCCCGCAGATGTCGGCCGTCACAGCGTTGTTAGGATTGAGCAGGGTCGTAAATGAGTACAGGCGCTCACCCCAGAAAGCGCCGCAATCGCCAGATCCACCTGGACAACTACAAGGCTGACCACAGAAGTTCGACCCCATGTTGACCTTGGGCCCGGCAACCACAATGGCAGCAAGCCCCTTCGCATTACCCTTCTTGATGGTGAGTAACTTTTGATGCAACTCACTCAGCGCGGGGGCAGGTGCCAAGCAGCCGATAGAGCCACAACTGTGTCCACCAACCTGATCATATGCGCCATAGTCATCGACGTCGCTTATCAGTACGAGCACGAGGAGGGCGTTCTCTCGCACAAAGCCGGTGGCATCGTTCTCGAGCAAGGTGGTGGCATTGCTCAAAACATGCTCACAACCCACAGGGGTTTCGGGTCCAGCAAACAGTTGGCTACCTGCACCATTGAATGCTTGGGCAATCTGCATTTTGTTGAGCGTTTTGGAGTCGAACCAAGGCTCCGTTCCCCCCCAAGCCCCTGGCGTAACAAACTGAGGGGTGTTGTCGTCTGTCACCCCGATTCGGTAGGCGATATCCCCACAATTGACAGCCGCAAGCTCATTGACAACATTCGTAAACGCTTGCGAAGCCGCGAGAGCGTTAATCTCTTCACTCATCGACCCGCTGTGGTCGATAGCAAACAACACATCGATGGCCTGGCACCCCTCCTTGGCGCAGTCGCCACCGGCGCCACTACTCGGTCCCGCGCCCACGGTGGTGCCCGCTCCGCTCGCGCCAGAGCCGACATTGCTCGTCGCCCCTCCCTGGCCGGCGCTCGATGAACTCGGATCGACGCAGAGCCCGCTGAGGCACTCTAGGCCTGGATCGCAAACACCACCCTGCGTGCACTGACACTGCTCGGCGCCAATGGAGCAGGCTCCATCATCTTCGGCAATGTCCGAGCTCGCGGCGCAGGCCCAGGCCGTCGCCAAGACGAAGCACAAGCCGATGAAGCGGCGGCTGAATCGATGCATACCCCTATCGTAACAGCACCAGAGCAACTTGCGCAGCCGCAAACATGCGGTCCTATTCTCGGCCCCACGTGCTATCTGAATCAATGACCCCAACTCATGACTCGCCGCCAACTCCTGTTTCGCACTCTTCTCTGCCTGATCGCCTTGCTCGGCAGTGGCTCGGCATGCGATCGCACGACGGACGAAGGCACGACGCCGACAGCGCCGGAAAAGCTACCTCCGCTCACGGTTCGTGACGACACGCCTGAGCTCTTGTTTACCTGGATCGACGAGGAAGGCGGCACGCACACGAGCGTGAGCATTGCCGAAATTCCGGCGAAAAACCGGGAGTTGGTCAGAATCGTCGCGAAGGACGCGGGCCATGGTCAGATGTTTTACACCGCTGATCTGCGACAGAAACGAGCCGATGGAACCTACGGCGTCAGTCAGATGCCGCGCCGCGCATGGGAAACGAAACTCGACGGCATGCGGCAAGCGAACCGGACGCCCGATCCCCCACGGTTGTCGCCGCAAGCAGTTGCGAAAGGACTTCGGGCGACCATCTACGGCGCGCAGTGGTGCGGTCCCTGCCATCAAGCGAAGGACTATCTGTCGAAGAAGGGCGTGCCCGTCACGGAACACGATATCGACAAGCACCCTAGGTATGCCATTGAAATGAAAAGAAAATTGAGGAAGATCGGGCGAGGCGGTGGCTCGATTCCGGTCATTGATATCGGAGGGGTCATTCTGCAAGGATACAATCCTCGCGCCATCGACCGAGCCATCGCCAAAGCGCAAAAACACCCCCAAGATGTCAAGCTCTGAGCTCGAGGTCGGCTGGTGCCGTTACTTTGCTTTTGGCTCGAACATGAGTCGACTGCGCATGGTGTCGCGCATCGGTGAGGCCACGAGCGATGGTCGGGGCATGCTGCAGGGCTGGGCGCTGCGAATGAACAAGCGCGGGAGGGACGGCACGGCCAAGGCCAACATCGAGCGGATCGACGGATCGACCGTTTGGGGGGTCGTCTATCGTTTCCCGGAGGCGCATCTGCCCCGTTTGGACCGCTTCGAAGGCGGCTACGAGCGAATCTCGGTGACCGTGCTCGATGCGGCAGAGAGACCGCTGAGATGCACGTGTTACGCGTCTGACTCCTTGCTCGAGCACGGGGCCTGCTTCGACTGGTACAAGAACCACATGTTGGATGGCGCGAGGGAACACGAGCTGCCGGCCGACTACATCGCCATGATCGCTGCGGTGCCCGATTGCCCCTCAAAATTAGCCGGCGTATAGAGGGCTTCCGTTTTGACCCTAGCGCCCGACCCCGCGGGCTAGAGGAGCCTCATGATCGAAGTCCAAATGCCACAACTAGGTGAGTCCGTCGCCGAAGGAACGGTCACCCAATGGCACGTCAGACCAGGTGACTACGTCAAACGCGAGCAAGCCCTCTTGGAGGTCGCCACGGACAAGGCCGATAGCGATGTGCCGTCCCCGACGGACGGCGTGGTCACCGAGATCGCCGCAGGCGAAGGGGACGTCATCCCCACCGGCGGACTACTGTGCCGCATCGACGAGACGGCTTCGGCACCTGCGAACGTGGGCCCCACCGATCCCGCCCCGGCTCCCACCCCAGAACGAGCATCGCAGCTCAGTTCGCCCTCCACCCGCAAGCTGGCCCGAGAGGAGGGTGTCGACATCAACGATGTCCAAGGCACCGGAGAGCACGGTCGGATCACCCGGGGCGATGTCCAGCGCGCGGCGAGCCCGACTACCGGAGACACGCAGCCCGCCACCTCCACGGCGCACCGCACCCTTCCTGCCACACCGCCTCGGCAAGCAAGCTCCACCGCGCATGACCTCAAGCAGCTCATGAACGAGAGACCGATCTTCGGCGTGGGATACGGGTCGTACAAAGTTCCGCCCTACCGGCCGAAGCCGGGCGACGAGATCATCCCCTTCAGCCGAAGGCGGCGCATCACGGCAGACCACATGGTCTACTCCCAAGCGGTCTCGCCCCATGTCGTCACGGTCGCCGAGATCGACCTGCACGCAACGGCTCGCCTGCGCGACGAACACAAGGGCGCCTTCAAAAAACAGGGCGTTCCGCTCACCTACTTGACTTTCGTCATCGCCGCCATCGTCAAAGCCCTGCGCGAGCACCCCAACATCAACGCCCGCGTGCTCGACGATAGCTACGTTGTGCACAAGGACATCAACGTCGGTATCGCGGTCGACACTC
This sequence comes from Polyangiaceae bacterium, assembly GCA_029941785.1. Classification (GTDB taxonomy): domain Bacteria; phylum Myxococcota_A; class Polyangia; order Polyangiales; family Polyangiaceae; genus JAPYTK01. The sequence goes on from JAPYTK010000022.1 coordinate 16,489, forward strand.
CCGGGGGCTTGCTCGTAGCCAACATCAAGCAGACCGACCAGCTCTCTCTGAGGGGCATCGCGTCAGGCATTCACGAAGTCGCATCGCGCGCGCGCAACGGCAAGATCACCGCCGACGACTTGATGGGAACGACCTTCACGGTGAGCAATCCGGGTCGCAAAGGTAATCTGTTCGGAGGGGCTATTATTTCCCAACCGAACGTCGCGATTTTGCGTGTCGGAGAAATCAAGAAGCGGGCCGTCGTCGTGAGCAACGGCGGAGATGACCAAATCGCGATTCACCCCGTCATGTATAGCGCTCTATCGTACGACCACCGCATCATCGATGGCGTGGAAGCCAACTCCTTCTTGTGGCGCCTCGCTGAGGTGCTTTCCACGGCCGAGTTCGAAATTTGAAGTTCGCGGCCGCCAACCCCAACGACGAAACACACCATGACCAGCCCATCTGCACTGTCTCGGGTCGACCCCGAAATCGCTGATCACATCGCAACCGAGATCACGCGACAACGCGACAACCTCCGCCTCATCGCGAGCGAAAACTATGTCTCGAACGCCGTGCTCGAGGCCACGGGGTCCGTGCTCACAAACAAGTACTCGGAAGGCTACGCCACCAAGCGCTACTACCAAGGGCAACGCTGCATCGACGCGATCGAGCAGCTGGCCTGCTCGCGACTCCGCACGCTCTACGGCGCTGAGCACGTCAACGTCCAACCCTATTCTGGCAGCCCAGCGAACCTAGCCGTGTACCTTGCCTTTGCGAAGCCGGGCGACACGATCATGGGCATGGGTTTGCCCGCGGGAGGCCACCTCACGCACGGCTGGAAAGTCAGCATCAGCGGGAAGTTCTTCCACAGCGTCGCCTACGGCGTAAAGCCTAGCGATCACCTCATCGACCTGGACCAGGTCCGCAGGCTCGCCAAAGAACATCGGCCAAAACTCATCTGGTGCGGCGCGACGGCCTACCCGCGAACGATCCCCTTCGGCGCCTTTCGGGAGATCGCCGATGAAGTTGGGGCGATTCTCGTCGCCGACATCGCCCACATCGCCGGCTTGGTCGCCGCGGGCGTACATCCAACGCCCATCGGAATTGCCGATGTTGTCAGCAGTACCACACACAAGACACTTCGGGGTCCACGCGGGGGCATGCTCATGTGCAAGGCAGAGCATGCCAAGGCCATCGATCGAGCGGTGTTTCCCGGCCTTCAAGGCGGACCGCACAATCACACGACGGCCGCGCTGGCCGTGGCGGCTCACGAGGCACTGCAGCCCGCGTTCAAACATTACGCTGCACAAATTGTCGACAACGCCAAGGCGCTCGCCGAAGCACTCAGCGAGAAGGGCTTTTCCCTCATCACGGGCGGCACCGACAACCACCTCCTACTCGTCGATATGACGCCGAAGGAAATCGGCGGCAAACCCTACGCCCAAGCCCTCGAACGGGCCGGCATCGTGTGCAACTACAACTCCATTCCTTTCGATCCGCGCAAGCCTTTCGACCCGTCGGGTATCCGTCTGGGCACGGCAGCTCTCGCCTCGCGGGGCATGGGGACGACAGAAATGAAGCAGCTTGCGGAGTGGATGGATGCGGTCGCCACCTCGCCAAACGACGAAGACGCGCTGGCGAAGATCGCCGCCGACGTCAAGGCGATGTGCTCGGCCTTCCCAGCGCCCGGAATCGCGATTGGCGACAGCTAGAGCCAAACAAAACGAACGAGGCCGAAGGACATCTCGTCCCTCGACCTCGCTATCGATTGTCGGACTTCGAAGCCCTTACTTGACGTAGACGCGACCGGCGGCGATCCCCTGCCCGGCAGCCGCCGTGTAGACGACCTTCGCGTTCACACCGATCGGCAACGACCACTTGAAGCACTGGCCGCGGGCGCCAAGGGCCGCAGAGGCTCCGGTGCTGTTGTCGGTCGCGAGCACTGGATTCTGGATCCCCGGGATCGGCTGCAGTGCGACGAGCTTGATGTTCATTTCTCCGATCCCCGCGCCAACGGCAAGCGCCGCGTAGCACTTACCCGCGAGCAATTGGATCGTATGCTCCATCGTTTGGCCTTGCTTGAATTGGGCGGCGATGATGTCGGTGAGCGGCTGCATCCCTCGCACCTCTTGGGCAGCATAGGCACCGAGTGGCACGGTCGCGGCCTGGGCAAAGGCGGGATTGATCAACTGAGCCTGACCGCCAGCAGCACCTCCGGGGGGAGCCGCGGGCGGCGGAGCCGCGGGCGGCGGAGCCGCGGGAGGTGTCCCTCCGGGAGGTGTCGCTCCGGGGGGCATCGGAAACGGGAAAGGCCAAGCTGGGCCGGCCGGCGGCGCGGTAGGCGGCGGAGCCGCCGGCGGCGGGGCCGGGGGCTGAGCAGGTGGTGGATAGCCGGGCGCCGGAGGCTGAGCAGGCGGTGGATAACCGGGCGCTGGGGGCTGCCCATAGCCAGGTTGACCAGGTTGCGGCTGCCCATAGCCAGGTTGACCGGGTTGCGGCTGCCCATAGCCAGGTT
>JAPYTK010000022.1:19085-32109 GCA_029941785.1 Polyangiaceae bacterium
AGCCAGGTTGACCGGGTTGCGGCTGCCCATAGCCAGGTTGACCGGGTTGCGGCTGCCCATAGCCAGGTTGACCGGGTTGCGGCTGGCCATAGCCCGGCTGCGGCTGGCCATAGCCGGGTTGGCCATAGCCAGGCTGGCCATAACCGGGCCGCGGCTGCGCGTATTCTGGCTCGCGGTCTCGCGGACAACCCGTGATCGCTAGGGCCAAAATGGAAAGTGAAGCGAGAGAACCAATGGTCTTGAGCACGACTATATCTCCTTGCGATACGAGCCTTTCGAGAGATCTACATCCTTAGACGGGCGACCGGGTCGAAGGGACACGTGATGTAATGCACCAGCACAAATTCGTCAGATTTTCGTTCGTCAGCGGCTGTACACTTGGACAGCGACCGGACCCGCTCCGGTGCGCGCAGTGGCGTGCACAACGACGGCCGCGGGCAACGGGAACGGCCACTTGTAGCAGTTCTTACCCCGACCAATCGTCGCTCGGGGGCCATTGTCGGAATCTTGCGCCAACACCGTGTTCGCGGCCACCGCGAGCAATGGCGGCGGCGTCGGACCGAAGTTCGGCTTCAGAAAGACATCGAGTTCCGTCACATTGGGAAACGATTCGGCCACGAACGTGTAGCAGCGCCCCGGTTGAAGATTCGCCGCTACTTTGGCCGCCCCTCCCTGCGAGACCGTCTCGCAGACGAAGGCTCCCTCAGCCTTCATTCCCCAGCTCAACTCCTGTTTCGCACGGGCCTGGATCGCCGTCTGCAGCGCAGCACTCATCACGCTATCGCAGGCCCCGGCCTGAGGCTGGGCCGGCGGCGGCACGGGAACCGCCGTGGCGGTCACGGTCGCGGTCAGAACAGGCGTCACCGGAACCTCTGGGGGCTTCTCCTCGCCGCACCCCGCCGTGCCGATCGACAGCACCGCAACAAATCCCAGAAGAACACTCTTTTTCACAGTCTCACACTGATGGCTCATCGGCCCCTCCTCTATGCGTTAACAGCCTCCTGTTAGCACGCACACGAGCTAAGCAAAACGCCCTCATCGGCGCCGCACAAAAAAGTCACGGCCGCGATAATCTATCGCGGCCGTTATCGTTGCTCGCGAGCACTGCTCATAACGCAGTGCCCACGGACGAACTTCGCTTCAAACTCAGCCCACAGCGTCTTTGCACGCCTTGATCGGACGCGCGCGAACGGCCTTGCTGGCCGGCTTGGCCTTGAACATCATCTCCTCACCGGTGAACGGGTTGGTGCCCTTACGCGCCTTCGTCGCCGGCTTCTTCACCACGCGGAACTTCGCGAAACCAGGCAACGTGAACGTGCCAGACTTCTTTAGCTGCTTGTGGCCAATCGTGGTGAGCGATTCGATGAAGCTCTTTACCTCTCGTTTCGAAAGTTCACCTTTGGTTGCATCACTGAGCGCCTGGATCAGCTGCGTCTTCGTCATGGGCTTCTTGGTTGCCGTCTTCTTGGTCGCCATCTCTTCATTACTCCTTCTGGATGTTTCTTCACCCGTTGGCATAAAGCGCTGGGGCAAAATCGCCGAGAAGATACACGTCTTTTCATCCGTGGGAACGTAAAATATTAGCCTCAAGTGCTTTTTTTATAGGGGTTTGACGTACTTGACAGGCGCCGCCGCGTCGCCTACCGGAACCAGGCGACACCATGATCCCACCGATGGATGGACCACAGCGTGGCGATCCTCGGCCCACTCTGCTAGCGTCGGCGCCGCGAAGATTCGATGTTGCCTCCGATTGACACACTCATTTTCACGGTACTCGCCGCCCTCGCCTTGGGCTCCGCGAGCGTGGTTGCATTCTCACGCAACATCATCCACTCGGCCTTGGCCTTGCTCGGCACCTTCCTCGGCGTCGCCGGAATGTACGTCACGCTATCGGCGGACTTTCTCGCTGCGACACAGATCTTGGTCTACGTGGGCGGCACGCTCACCCTGATCTTGTTTGCTGTGATGCTGACGGCTCGCATCGAGAACATGAAAATCTCAAACCCGAGTCAGGGTCTGCCGGTCGCTATCGGCTTGGTGGCCGTGATCCTTCTCATCTTGGGCAAGGTCGCAACAGCAACCGAGTGGGTCATCTCTCCACGTCCGAGTAACCCCTCAACCGCCAAGCTCGGTCACGCATTCTTGAACGAATACCTGCTTCCCTTCGAGGTGGGGTCCGTCGTGCTGTTGGCCGCTATGATCGGCTCCGTCGTCTTGGCTCGGCGCGCTGTCCGTCGCGATTGGGAGAAAGAGTAGTCCCATGGAAGTCGGACTCCTCCACTATCTAACCGTCGCTGCGGTCCTCTTCGGCTTCGGATTGTTGACGGTCATGACCCGCAAGAATGCCGTTGGTATCTTGCTTGGCGTCGAACTCATCCTCAACGCCGCGGCGCTCAACTTCATCGCCTTCGAACATTTCATCGTTGGCGGAGTTGGCGGTCAAATCTTCACCGTGTTCATCATCGTGTTGGCAGCGAGCGAAGCCGCCATCGCACTCGCCATCGTGCTCACGGTGTATCGCAATTTCCGCAGCATCATGGCCGACCGCCTCACTTCACTGAAGGGTTGACCGCCGGGCCTGTCTGAAAGGCGCCAAGAACCGGCCAGCACATCGGGCCAGTGAGGGGGCAAGCGCCCTGCCGTTGGGGGCGCCTGGATCGATCCCTCAGCGAGCGCTCAATGCCGCCCACTTCTGAAGCGTGCACACCCGTTCGGGGACCTGAACGCTGTCGTTCTCATCGGCCTCGAGCGAATCGATTCCAGCGAGCGCAGCGGACATGGTCGTGAAATAGGGAATGCCCGTCAGCAACGCATGGCGACGAATCGAGTAACTGTCACGGATTTCTTTCGCGCCTCGCGTCGTGTTGACCACCAAGTGTATCGAGCCCTCGCGCAGTGCGTCCACCACATGGGGCGACCCTTCGGCCACCTTCTTCAGCACCTCCGCCGGGATCCGGGCGCGCTCGAGCGCAGCAGCGGTACCGCGCGTCGCCACGATGCTAAAACCCAAAGCTCGCAGGCGACGGGCGACCACACAAGCCGCAGGCTTGTCTTCATCTTGAACCGATACGAAGGCCCGCCCTTCGCGGGGCAAACGCACGCTCGCAGCTCGCAAGGCCTTGCCGTAGGCCCGGGCAAACGTCCGCGCGATCCCCATCACCTCGCCCGTCGAGCGCATCTCCGGTCCGAGCTGCGTGTCGACGCCCGGCAGCTTGATGAAGGGAAATACCGACTCTTTGACCGCGACATGCATGGGCACCATACCGTCATCGATCTTCTGTTCGGTGAGGGACACGCCCGCCATCACTTTCGCGGCGATCTTGGCGAGCGGGCGGCCCGTCGCCTTCGACACAAACGGAATCGTCCGCGCAGCCCGCGGGTTGACCTCGAGCACGTACACATCATTGCCCTTGACCGCGAACTGCACATTCATGAGTCCGATCACGCCCAGCTCGATTCCAATCTGCCGAACCTGTTCTTCGATGGAGGCAATCAATGCCGAAGACAAGGAGTGGGGGGGCAACACACACGCTGAATCGCCGGAGTGGATCCCCGCCTCCTCGATGTGTTGCATCACGCCCCCGATGACGACCCGTTCGCCATCCCCCACCGCATCCACGTCAACCTCAATCGCGTCCTTGATGAAACGATCGACCAGAATGCTCTGAGAGCCGGCCTCGCGTGCGGCATCCAGCGCAATACCGATGTAGCTCGCGAGTTCGTCGGAGTTGTCACACACCATCATCGCCCGGCCACCCAGCACATAACTCGGACGCACGAGAACCGGAAAGCCCAACTTGCTCGCGATCTCTGCCGCTTCCTCGGGCCCCTCGGCCATAGCGCCGGGTGGACGTTGCAGCCCCAATTTGTGTAGGAGGGCATCGAAACGTTCCCGGTCTTCGGCACGGTCGATGGCATCCGCTGGCGTCCCCAACAACGGGATCCCCGCTTCTTCGAGAGGGACGGCGAGCTTGAGCGGCGTCTGTCCGCCGTACTGCACGAGCACGCCAATCAGTTCGCCGCGCTTCTTTTCTTCCTCGCAAATCGCCAGCACATCCTCGAAGCACAAGGGCTCGAAATAGAGACGATCAGAGGTGTCGTAGTCCGTCGACACAGTCTCCGGGTTGCAGTTGACCATCACCGTCTCGATGCCCAGCTCGCGCAGCGCAAAGGAAGCGTGGACGCAGCAGTAGTCAAACTCGATCCCCTGCCCGATTCGGTTGGGCCCACCGCCGAGGATGATCACCTTCTTCCGATCCGTCGGCGGAATCTCGGCGCCAGCGGCACCGTCATAGGTGGAGTACAAATACGGTGTCGTCGCCGCAAATTCGGCGGCGCAGGTATCGACGTTGCTGAACGAAGGTCGAATGTCATGCTCGCGCCGTGCCTGGCTGACAGCTTCTTCCGACAGACCCAAAAGCTGTGCAATGCGGACATCGCTCAAACCCAGACGTTTACTTGCCCGAAGATCGTCTGGCTCGAGCGCAGCCTGTCCCGCTGCCGTGATGTGTCGTTCACGCTGAACGATGCGCTCGATCTGCCAAAGAAACCACATGTCGATAGCTGTGATCTCGTTGATCTGTTCGCATGAAATCCCAAGGCGCATCGCGTCTGCGACGTAAAACAGACGATCGCTGGTTGGTTTGGCCAACAAAGTGCACACCGCCTCGCGCTGTTCGTTGTCAGACGGCCGCCGGTCCGGATCGGCCAGCTTCGGTGCACCAGGACCGTCCATCATGAGATCCCTGACTAGGTTCGGGTCTTTGACTCGAGCGGCGTAATCGACGCGCGTAAGCAAAGTTCCCAAGCCGTCGTGTCCGGATTCCAGGGACCGGGCCGCCTTCTCGAGCGCTTCGACGAAAGTGCCGCCGATACTCATCGCTTCACCCACGCTCTTCATTTGGGTACCGAGAGTGGTATCGACCCCCGGGAATTTTTCGAAAGAAAAGCGGGGCCATTTCACCACCACGTAATCGAGGGTCGGCTCGAAGGCCGCGCTCGTGCCGGTGATGTCGTTCTTCAACTCGTCGAGCGTGTATCCGACAGCGAGCTTCGCGGAGACCTTGGCGATGGGATACCCCGTCGCCTTCGAGGCCAGCGCGCTCGACCGAGAGACGCGCGGGTTCATCTCGATGATGACCATGCGTCCGGACTTCGGATCGACAGCGAACTGAACATTGGCGCCGCCGGTTTCCACCCCGATCTCGGTAACGACCGCGTGAGCGGCATCCCGCAGGCGCTGGTATTCGCGGTCGGTGAGCGTCATGGACGGGGCAACCGTGACCGAATCCCCGGTGTGAACGCCCATCGGATCGATGTTCTCGATAGAGCACACCACGATGAAGTTGTCAGCGCAATCGCGCATCACTTCGAGTTCAAACTCCTTCCATCCAAGAAGGCTCTCCTCGACGAGGCAGCGACCGCCCTTCGATTGGCTCAAGGCCCACTCGACAGTCGACGCGAGTTGGTCAGGTTGCTCGGCGATCCCCGCACCGGTCCCGCCCAAGGTGTAGCTCGCCCGCACGATCGCGGGATAACCGGTGCCGGGCATCTCGCCGTCACCCTCGACAATCGCCCGAGCCTCTTCCACAGAATGGGCATAACCAGAACGAGGCGTCTCCAAGCCAATCTTGGTCATCGCCTCCTTGAACTGACCGCGACTCTCCGCCTTGCTGATCGCATCGGGTCGGACACCGATGAGCGCGACGGAAAACTCGTCGAGGATCCCCTCCTCGTGCAGAGCCAACGACAGGTTCAGGGCTGTCTGGCCGCCAAGCGTGGGAAGAAGGGCGTCAGGTCGTTCGTGTTCGATGATGGATCGAAGCGTTCGCGTATCGAGAGGCTCGACATAGGTACAACCCGATAGCCCGGGGTCGGTCATGATCGTCGCCGGGTTGGAGTTGACGAGGACGACCTCATAGCCGTCGTCGATCAACGACTTGGCCCCTTGGGTTCCGGAGTAATCGAACTCGCAAGCCTGGCCGATCACGATCGGGCCGGAACCGATGAGAAGGATCTTTTTGAGATCATCACGGCGCGGCATATCGGCCGGGTAACACTATCTCACCGCCCCGTCGATGCCTTGCTCGAGCCGGTGGTCGATCCGCGCCATATCATGGCGTATCGAGAGGCCCCCTAGAAGCCTCCTCGGCGAACCGCATCGAGAGAGGACTTGAGGTAATTGCGCACCCGTAACGTGTAGGGGCCGTCAGGATGCCCGCCAAGCCAGCGCTGAAAGGCACGCACCGATTCGGCGAACTTTCCAGCACGATACAGCAGCACGCCGCGCGCAATATCAGCGGGATAGTGGGTGTCTCGCTGACTGAGCCGCTCGATGAGCTTCATCTGGCTCGTCAACATCCGACGGCGATGTAACGCGTCCTGCCCGGTGCCCGTGCGCCCCGAAGGCACGAAGGGATGCGCGATGAGGAAGGCGTAACGAAGACGATCTTCATCCTCCGTCAGGTCGAAGCCCTCCCCCTTGATCCCGGAAACATCACCCCATCGCTTCTTGAACAGCGCTCGGAGCACGAACTCCCCCGCGAGAAGGCGGCGACTGCCGGGCTCGCACCAGCCGCTCCGCGTCACCACCGACACGAAATCGCCGCCCAACTCGCGCAGCTCCTCGCTCGGCTCCGTTCCCTGTTCCGCCCCGCGCTCCCACACGCGCAAAGCCTCGATGAATCGCCTCATCTGGTACGCCCGCAAAGCCAATGTCTCCGTTCGACTGCGAGCCACAGCGGCAGAGGCAAGCCTAACGACTTTCCCGCGCGCCGCAACGAGCGAGTCGGGCTCTGCGGCGACGACGACCTTGTTGTAGGCCCGAAGCGCGCTGCCAAGGCGACGCACATCCACATCGAGCCGATGTCGCTCCGCGCGCTGGGCCGCGAGCTCGTCCTCTTGCCTCGCGCTCATCAATACCTTCATCGACACCCTGGGCTGCGGCAAGCTCTGTGGCTCGGCCGCCCTGGGCATGACGAAGAGGATCGCCGTCCCGGCCAATACGAGGACGAGCAAACCAGCCTGCCACCCTTCTATGTGCTTTCGAAAACCCCTCATCGTACGATCTCGCGGGACGGTTAACCTTGCTCGTGTCACGATAACAAATCATGATTGCATTCCCAAGGGAGCAGAGATGACCACGCCCCACCGACGCGCAACCGTCCGCAAACGAGCTGAACTCGACCTTAACTACGGTAGCAGCGAGGAACGAACCACGGGCCGTAGCCAGAACATGAGCCTGGGCGGCGCCTTCATCCACACCCAACGCGAGAGTCCCTTTGGGGAGCAGATCGAGATCTTCATTCGCTTTCCGGGATTCACGGAGGTCCGTTGCCTACCCGCGACGGTGAGATGGATCGGCGCGAACGGAATCGGCGTGCAGTTTGGCGCGCTGGATGCACACACGACCTACGAACTGACCGAGTATCTCGCGCAGTGCGAGGGCGACGCCTGACTCCGCCGCGCGGGGCCATGGCGGCGCGCAGGGAGTCGCCGCCCAAGTCGCTATTGGGGAGCGAAATGAATGCGGAAAGAGGCAGCGCCTTGCGCATCGAGCCGCTGCCCGAAAAGAGCGCCGCCACAATGCTGCTGCAAACTTGGCTTGAGCGGCGGGCTGAAGCGCACGGCGCGGATCTTCCCCGCATCGTCGAGCTTCACGCTCACCTCGGAGCTGACCGTCACCTGTAAATCACTGGGTTGGCCGCCATCGCGGTTCGAGTTGAGGCAGGCGAGAACCATGGCCCGCGCCTGGTCGATCGACATCTTGGGCTCTGCTGGAGGATCCAACTCGGCCTCGCGATCCCTCGCATCGGGCTCATTGTCTCGAGCGTCATCGACCGCATCCGCGTCATCACCGTCCGCGTCCGTTTCGACATCCCGAGCGGCCATCACGGGCCGCGTCCTGGGCAACGTCACGCGGGCACTCGACGCATCGGGCTCCGACGGGGAGGCGGCCACGGGCTGTAGCTGGTCGCTTACCGGCGCCGCCTCTTGGTCTAAGTCAGCACCTGCTGGCGCGTGAGCGACAGGAAAAGACTGATCGGCAGCCAGACGGCCTTGCTCGGTCGTGAACGCGGCACGCGCTGGTCCTACCAGCAGCCGACCCGTCGTCGGGCCACGGGCAGCGACTGGACCCACACTTACGGCGCCCCGAGTCACCTCGACGAGCACCCGATCACCATCGCGCTGGACTGAAAACACGGTCCCGTGCACCGCCACTCGCGAAGTACCCGCGATAACGGCAAAGGTCTCGTTCAGCTCGTTACTGCCAAGCTGGGGCTTGACCTCCGCAAACACACTACCGCGCTCCAGCACGATCTCGTGCGGTGCGGTCTTGACCGTCCGAACCCTCACCCGGGTCTTCGGTGCCAAGGTCCAGGTCACGACACCATCGAGACGAAATCGAACCGGCTCGGCTTGGCTCTCAACGACGACACCTGCACGAAGCGCGGCCACCCGATAAACCGGTACCCCTTCGCCGTCCGCCTGCTGAGAGGGCACCGTACGAAGGTCGACAGCTTGGGCCGAAATCGACGCACGCCGATCACCATCCGTCGAGGGATCCTGACCGGCTCCTTGCTGGGACAGCATGACGACAACGAACGCAGCAGCCGCTGCAAACACCAACCATTGGCTGGCTCCCGTCCCATGCGTCTGAGCAGGCCGTGTCCGCTTCTCCGCCTCAATCGTCTCCACCAACACCGCGCTGATCCGCTCGCTGTTAATGGATGGCGGCAGGGTCTCACGCATCTCTCCGATGAGTTGTCGCAGGACCTCCGCTTCGCGGTTTTTCGTGTTGAGGTGGCTCACGTGTCGTCACTTTCTTTGGCGCGGGTCGCGTCGACTGCGTCGACCGGCGGGGCGGAGGAACCATCGAGCAGGGCCTCAAGGCTCGGTTCGGTGCGCATCAACTGAGCGATCTCACGACGCGCGTAAAAGAGGCGAGTTCGGACGGTCAAGACCGGACACTCGACGGTGGCGGCGATATCTGCGGGAGACATCCCTTCAATTTCGTGCAGGATGAACACGGTTCGCTTCTTCTCGGAGATCTTCTCGAGCAAACGCTGGAAAGCCTCGACACGGCGGCCGCGGGCGACCTCGCGGTCCGGCCCCAGGCCGCGGGCGGGTTCGTGCCGCCCGGCTTCCTCTTGCACGTAGCTCGGCCGGCTCTTGGCGCGGCGCCTCGACATCAACACCACGTTCACCGACACCCGGTGCAACCACGTCGTGAACTTCGATTGGCCCCGAAAGCTCGGCAGGCTGCGATACACCTGCAGAAACACCTCCTGCACGATGTCGTCCAGATCAGCGCTCGGACCGAGCATGCGAAACGCGATCCGCGTCACAATGCCCTTGTGTTGTTCAAACAGGGCCGTAAAGGCCTGTGTGTCGCCCGCTTGCGCGCGCACAACCATTTCGTCCATGGGTCGTTTCACGGCTCGCTCTACCGTAGTCGCGCTCCCGAACCGATGCGACTGGCTTGTCGCCCCGACCGCCGGAGTGGTCTCAGGAGACGCGGCCGACGCTGGCGGCTCATCGTCAGGCGCTGGGGGCGGAACAACGGAGAGTCTTGCTCTCCTCTTGGCGGGAGTATGGCCGTCACCGCGAGCCTTGCCGCAACGGTCCGTCTCGTTCGCATCCGGCCGCCTCCACGCGGAAGGCAGATCCCAGGCAGCCATAGCCGCGACGGTGGCACTACTCGACCTCACATACGCTTCGATGCGGGAGCCATCGGTGACATTCAAGCCAACATCGAAGAAATACGCTCTCGCCTCGATGAGCCCCGAGGCACGCAGCGATTAGAACCGCTGAAGGCGTGTGTCGCGCCAGGCGACAACGTCCGAGAACACCAAGGTCCCGATCACAGCTGCGACGAAAAAGAGCATGGAACCAACCTGAAGTGGCAGGCTCCTAACGGCCAAGTTTTTGGCAAGACTTTCCGTAAACAATTGTTTTCCAACACTTGTTACCGTCATGCCCACGGTGACACGCCGGATGGGATCAGCTCGACTCCTAGAAGAGAATGTCGGACGCGACCGGATCTTGCTTCTTCTGCTCGAGAATACGGTTGACCGCACGCAAAACGCGCGTTCGGGCCGAGCTCGACAGCTTGGCCCCGCCTATCGCATCTCCAAGGGTCTTACGGTTGACCGGACGGCCACTACGCGGCTTGGAAATACCCTCTGGACGCTTGCTGCTCTCAGACTTTCGAGCCTGGCTCAAGGCCAGTCGAACGCGGCGATCTTCGGGTCGCAAACGCTCGATCTCACGTGAAGCCGACAGAACTCGGCGCGGGTCAATCTTGTTCTCACTCAAAAACGTCTCAAATTTCGTGGCCATAGCTACCTCTTCCGAACAGGGGGCGCGGACCCTAACACGAGCAGCTGGATCAGGGGAAGGCTTGACGGGCACCGAGGTTGAATCGAGTATGGCTCCCGATGGCGGAAACAACGCTCGAAAACCAACTCACCGAAGCCCGCGATCACGTGTTGCAAACATGTGACATCAAACCGCAAATTGGTCTGGTCTTGGGATCCGGACTCGGGGCCTTCGCCGATTCCGTGGCCGAGCGGACCGCGCTTCCGTATGGCGAGATCCCGCACATGCCGGCTCCGACGGTGTCCGGGCACGCCGGCAAGATGTGTCTTGGACGTTCCGGAGACATCCCAGTCGCCTGTCTCCAAGGGCGGGTTCACCTGTACGAAGGGCACCCTGCCGAACGTCTCGTCTTCGGCGTGCGGCTGCTGGCTCACCTTGGTTGCTCGATCGTGCTGCTCACGAACGCGGCGGGGGGCATCGACGCGGCATTCAAACCGGGCACACTGATGCTCATCGACGACCACTTGAACCTCAGCGGCACCAACCCGTTGAACGGACCGAATCATGACTTCCTCGGCCCGCGCTTTCCCGACATGACGAGGGCTTACGACGAAGAACTATGCGCGATGGCGAAGCGTGCAGCGGCGGACATCGGCCTCGACTTGGCGCAAGGCATCTACGCCGCGCTCCAAGGACCCTCCTACGAAACCCCGGCAGAGATCCGCATGCTTCGCACACTTGGAGCCAACGCGGTGGGGATGAGTACGGTACCGGAGGTGATCGCACTTCGGCACATCGGTGTTCGCTGCGGAGCCATATCCTGTATCACGAACATGGCCGCGGGCCTGGGCCATGCCACGCTCGATCACAGCGAAGTCGAGGAGACCGCAGGCGCCACCCGCGATGTCTTCATGAAATTGCTCGCATCGTGGATCCAGCACATCGCCGCGTGACGAGGCCTTCTCCGCTCGCCCGCAAGCCTCAATCCGTCACATCGTCGCTCGACGACTCGCCGAGCTGGCTCATCACCGTCGACAGCGTCTCGCGCGCCCGCTCGACGGCGGCCAGCTTGTGAGCGAGCCCTGATTTCATCTCCCGGGCTGCCTGCAACTCATCGTGAAGCTGATCGGCAAGTCTCGCGTAGCGGACCTCTGCCTCCTTCGCCTTTTCTTCGAGTTCCTCGGTCACCGCCTCAATGGCAGCGTGGTGAGCCTGGTCTCGCTCCACCCGTTCTGCCTCGAGCTCGCCAACAAGCCGCTGCTTCTCCGCCGCGACGCCCTGCGCCAACTGCGCTCTTTCCGACGCCAGGGTGTGGGCGAGTTGCTTCCGCTCTGCTTCGATGGCTTGCTCCAAACGCGCCCTCTCGTTCCCAGAAGACTGCGCGATGCGCTGCTTTTCTTCTTCGAATCTCTGGGCCAGCTGTAGCTTCTCCGCCTCGAAGCCCTGATGACGTTGTTGCTTCTCGTCTTCGGCAATCTGGATCATGCGCTGCCGTTGATCCTCGAGCCCAAGCTGATGTTCCTCGTCCTTCTGCGTCAACTCGCGGCCCTGAGCCGCTTCGCGCTCTTGGACCGCCATTTCGTGCTCTTGGATCAGCTGTTGAACCTGGTCACGATTTTCCTGCTCGAGGCGATCGACTTGTTGCTGACGGCTCTGGGTCATCTCATCGGTCACTTCTTGGAGCTGCTGTTCACGACGCTCGATGTCGTGGGCACGCAAGGCCTCGATGCGCTCAACCTGTGCTGAGTGCTGGTCGCGCAACTCCTTGACCCGCCGCTCGAGCTGTTCACGAAACAGCCCGCTCTCGTCTTCGTGCTTGCTCGACAAGGCCGCGAGTTCTTCTTGATGCTGCCCTCGCCATTGCGCGAGCTTCTCTTCGTGCTGCACCTCGAGTTGCTCTTGTTGGGCCTGAGCCTGGCGAAGATCCTCGCGTAAACGCGAGATCTCGATCGACGATTCGAGCTGGCTGGCCTCGGCTTGTGCCAACAATGCCGCGTTTTGTTCGACCACTCGATCCCGATCACGCTGCGCCTCCCGGTTCACTTCCACCAACCGTTCGCTCAACTCCTCTGTACTTCGCGCCAGTGCTTCCGCGTGGGCCACGCGCAAATTCTCGCGCGATTCCTCAGCCTCACGATTCAAGTTATCGAGCGTCGTTTGGTGGTCCTTCTCCCGTTCCGCCGATTGCTGACGGCGCTGTTCCGCCGCATCTTTCAGGGTCTGTTCAGACTCGTGTCGCATCTCCTCGAGCGCTTGACCATGGGCCTGCTGAGCAGCTCGTAGTTCACGCGTGCGCTGCTTAACTTCCTCGCTCAACTGCTCGCTGCGCTGCGTGACTTCTTGCACGCGCTTTTCGACGAGCGCCCGCTCCGCTTCCATCGCTTCGACCCGATCCGTTGTCTGGTTTTGCTGCTGACGCGTCTCCTCGATCTGTGCTCGCAGCTGAGCCATTTCACGTTCGGCCTTCAGCGCCACCTCTCTGACGGCGATGAGTTCACGTTGGTTGCGAGCCATGTCTTCGCGCAGCTGCAAGTTCTCCTTGTCCTTTTGCTGCAAGCTCTCGCGTGCACGAATGACCTCGGTATTCTCCCGAGTGGACGGAGGCGGTGGCGAAAACGCAACCGGTGGAGCGGTGGGCGTGAACGGCGTGATGGCGGCAGGCGGCGGCTTGGCGGCAGGCGGCGGCTTGGCGGCAGGCGGCGGC
>JAPYTK010000022.1:32209-41561 GCA_029941785.1 Polyangiaceae bacterium
TGGCGGCAGGCGGCGGCTTGGCGGCAGGCGGCGGCTTGGCGGCAGGCGGCGGCGTGATGTGCTCCTGGCCGATGACATTCAGGTCGTCCAATTCGACGACCTGCGTCGCTTCGTCTTCGTCGTCTTCGCCCAGCCCGTACTGCAAAAAGGCGGGTCCCGAGGGGGGCTCAGCATCGGCCGGATCCTGGTCGCCACTCACGAGAGGCGCCGATGTCGTCACCGTGCCGGCGTTGGCGGACAACTCTACCGTGCCTTCCGCCACGATGGTCTCACCGAGACCCAGATCGAGCGGCGCACCCTCCTCGGCACCAGCCGCTCCCGTGGCTTGTCCAGGGATCCATTCCCGTTGACTCGATCGTGGTGGGCTTCCCGGGGGAACACCATCCGTCGGCATGGAGCCGGCGCCCGGAGCCGGTCCGCCTCCTCGAATGGCAACGAATTGTTCGATTCGGGCAAGCAGCGACTCAAATTCTATCGATTTGTGCACATAGGCTTCGGCGCGCATGGGGAGCTGGCGATGCTGGTCGAAAGTCTCCGGCGTGGCATTGCGAGACATGATGATCAGCGGGACGGGACGTAGCTCCGCATCTCGCTTGATCCGATTGCACACCGAAAATCCGTTCAAGCGCGGAAGCTCGACGCTCACCAAGATCAGGTCCGGGCGACTGGCGACCGCAGCCATGATCCCCGTGTTGCCGTCCTTGAAGACCTGCACACTGCAGCCAAACTGCGAAAGCTTCGTACGAAGCTCGACCGCAAAACTGTGGTCGGACTCGAAGATCAGAACCTTGGGCATCGCGAATGGCGCCCATCTTGTGCGTGCTTTTGCCGGGTCGCAAGAGGCTGTTTGACTTCAGGGTAAAATGCCCCTCGACGATCACGACGAGGCGGGGCCCCACCTACCGGTGTGCGCGCGGCAAATCGATCGGTTTTTCGTAGAGGCGGTAGGTCTTGTACACCTTGCCCCCCATCATCTTGATGCCGACGTTGATTTTGCCATTGTCCTCGAGCGTCCAAGACAGCTCCGAGTCTCGAATGCCCAACAGGTGGGCCGAGTGATTCATGGCAACGTAGAGCGCTGCACTCAAGCCCGCGTAACGACGAGTGCTTCGCCACTTCTTGCAGATCCCCAAGATCACGAGACGGGCACTTCGCGGCCCGCGTACCTTCAGGCGCCAAAGCAATTTCAGGGCGCCGGTCGGGAAGAGCTTTCCGTTGGCGTCGTGGACCAGCTCGTTGAGGTTGGGCAGAGCCAGCGCCACCGCCGCGATTTCGCCATTGATGAAGGTCAGCTTGCTGAGCTCGGGCATGACGATGAGCTTCAGGTCCTTCGCCATCTTCTGTACTTCGCGCTCGGTAGCCGGCACGTAGCCCCAGTTTTCGCTCCACGCGTCGTTGAAGACCTCCATGATGAGGCGCACGTCGTGCTCGATATTCGACATGTCGATACCCCGCGTCGTCACCTCGGGCATCGCCTCGATCGCCTCGTAGGCCCGCTGGGCGCGCCGAGGCACGTGACCGACTTCGTAGCGCCACGCGAAAAGATCCTTGATCTTCTCGAAGCCCGCGGCCTCCACCAACGCGCCTTGGTAAGAGCGGTGGTGCGGCATCATGATCATCGGCGGACGATCGAAGCCGTCCACCAGTAGACCGCACTCCTCGTTGATCGAAAGGGACATCGGACCACGAACCTTCTTCATGCCCCGCTCGTGAAGCCACGCCGTCGCCTGATCGAGCAGCGCCTGGCTGACGCTGGGATCGTCGATGGTGTCCAAGAAGCCGAAGAAGCCCGTGTCGTCATCGTGCCGCTCGAGGTGAGCGCGATCGATCGAAGCACTGATGCGCCCCACAGGCTTGCCTTCACGGTAAGCGACCCACGCCGTCGCCTCTCCATGGTCGAAAAACGGGTTCTTCTTCTTGTCGAGCCGCTCGCGAATGTCCATGTCGAGCGTGCGCACGAAATGCTCGTCGTCGCGGTAAATGCCCTCGACGACATCGAGAAAATCGCGAAGGCACTTCTTGTCGAGCCCCTTCTTGCCTTCGATGGATCGCAATTCGATGGTCATGACGACCGCTCGGTACCTCTCGCTTCTCCGCGAGACAAGTCCCTGAGACCATTTCTCACCTGGAAACGCGCTGTCGTGAGGTTGGCGCAGCGTCAGGAATTTGGCATCTCATGGCCGGGGGGCATCGTTTATATACTAGTAATTTCAGCAGTTTATCGATCAATGGACCGCTCTGGAGCCGGCATTGTTCTTGCGTAATGAGGCGGCATGCTCGCTCAGCACACCACCGACCAATGCACCGCGACTCCGCTGTTCGCTCTTCCTCACGCGCAGGACCCCTCGCGAATCGAGCAACAACTCACCGAGGCGTGCGTGCTCGCCCACCAGGGACAGCTCATGAAGGCTCAGGACGCATTTTGCCGGGTGCTCGACCAGGACGCGACGAACCTCGATGCCCTTCTCAGCCTGGCGCACATCTGCCGGGTCGGGCGCAACTTCGCTGAAGCCGTGGAGCTTCTCGAGGAAGCGCGGCGGCACCATCCCCACAGCGCGGACGTCATCGCTGCCCTCAGCCTCGTCGCGCTCGAACTTGGCTACGAATCGGGCGCGCGGCGTCTCTTGGACCAACTCGACCGCGTGTCGCCAGGCCATCCCGAGCGAACGGAAATCGTCGGAAGATTGAGCTATCGCAGCGCCACGAGCTATCGCAGCGCCCCCAGCCGTCGCAGTGCCCTGGCCTAAACGCGCGCGCACGGCTATGGCTCTTGTATGAGCGCACGGCGACCGCTGATCCTCTTCGTCGCCACGGCATTTTGTGTCTTTCTCGCGGGGGCCTGGCCGGAGTATCCACGGGACGAGGCCTTCTCGATCGCAGGCCTGATCGTCAACCTGTACCGAGGCTGGCCCTTCGCCGTTCCGCTGCTCGCCATCCTGCTAACGCACGAGTTCGGCCACTATTTCGCGGCGCGACTTCACGGCGTGCGCGCGTCACTTCCGTACTTCATCCCTGTTCCGCCGATCATCCCGTGGCTGTCGGGTGTGGTGATGATCAGTCCCTTCGGCACCATGGGAGCCGTCATCAACATGCCCGAGCGGATCCGGTCGCGGAACGCCCTGCTCGACATCGGCGCGGCTGGCCCCTGGGCGGGCATGCTCGTCGCCATTCCTGTGCTGCTCATCGGTTTGGCGGGCTCGCCCGTGCAAGCCGTGCCCGCGGGCGCACTTCAAGAGGGGAACTGCCTCCTTTACATGGGACTCAAGTATCTGGTGCACGGTCCTATCCCCGCCGGTCAGGACGTGATGCTATCGCCGACGGCCTTTGCGGGCTGGGCGGGCCTTCTCGTCACCGCACTGAACTTGATGCCTATCGGTCAGCTCGACGGCGGCCACATCGCGTACGCCCTGTTCGGCAAGCAGCAAGACAAACTCGCCCGCGTCTTGCACGTCGGCCTGCTCGCCGCCTTCGGCTACAATCTGTTGCGCTTCGGCAGCGCCGCGCCAGGCATGGTCTGGCTCATCTGGTTCGTGCTGCTGACCGGCTTTCAGCGACTCTCGGGCGAGAATCACCCGCCAACGGACCCCGACGAGAAACTAACGCCGGGTCGGCGCGCCTTCGCACTGCTCAGCCTACTGCTCTTCATCTTGCTGTTCATGCCGACGCCGATGCGAGTGGGTGATCCGCCGGCACTGGCGCCCATCATTGGCCCACTCCTCGACATCCAATGAAACGCTGGTTGACGCTACTCAGTCTCGTCGTGGCCGGTGAAGCGATCTTCACCCTGCCCTTTCATGTGTCGCGTTTCTTTCGCGCCACGTTTCTCGATGTGTTCGGGCTCACCAATTTGGAGCTAGGTACTTTGGGCTCCGCCTATGGTGTCGTGGCGATGGCCTCGTACATCTTCGGCGGTGGGCTCGCGGATCGCTTCTCGGCTCGCAAACTCCTGAGCGTCTCGCTGGTCGCCACCGCGTTGGGCGGCCTTTACCTGTTCACCATCCCCAGCTACGCAGGCCTACTGTGTCTCTTCGGCGCCTGGGGCCTGACCACGATCCTCGCATTCTGGGCGGCCCTTATCCGCGCCACGCGCGAGTGGGGAGGAGAGAGCGAGCAGGGGCGCGCGTTTGGCCTGCTCGACGGTGGCCGCGGGTTCTTGGCGGCCGCCCTCGCGTCGATCGCCGTGGTCGTTTTCAGCGCCTTCTTCCCCGACCGCGTGATGGCCTTGAAGATGGTGATCGCTCTTTACACGGCGAGCTGTCTCAGCGCCGCGGTCGTGGTGTGGCTGTGGGTCCCGGACACCGATCCACCAGAGCCTGACGCAAAGGAGGACCGCGACGCGGCGAAATCACGGTTGAAGCAGGTGCTCAGTCTGCCCTCGGTTTGGCTCGTGGCGATGATCATCGTGTGCGCCTACTGCGGCTTCAAAGCGACCGACGACTATACATTGTACGCCGTCGACGCCTACGGCATGACCGAGGTACAGGCCGCTCGGCTCGGCGCCGTCAACGCGTGGCTACGACCGGTCGCCGCGATCGGCGCGGGCTTGCTCGCCGATCGACTGACGGCCTCTCGCACGGTCGGAGCGTGTTTTGTGGTGCTCGTCACCGGCTTCCTGAGCTTCACGCTCTCATCACCGGACGCCACCACCACGTGGGTGCTGTGGCTAAACGTGATGATCACCGGCGCGGCGGTCTACGCACTGCGTGGCGTTTACTTCGCCATGCTCGAAGAAATGGCCATTCCGGCAAAGGTCACCGGCACGGCCGTCGGGGTGATCTCCTTCGTCGGTTACACGCCGGACATCTTCATCCCGCCCCTCGCGGGCTGGCTCATCGATCGAAGCCCTGGCGCAACAGGTCATCAGCACTTCTTCGCGGTGATCGGAGGGTTCTGTCTGATCGGTCTGCTGGCCACGTGGAGCTGCCAAGCTCTCTCGCAGCGAGCAAAAGCCTAGCTTCCGATGGGCACACGTTCCGCAACACCGCAGAGAGTCGGCGACGACCTTTACACGACAACGCGAGTGCTCGGATCGACGACCGCGCCAATGTGCACGAAGATCTCCCCAGCTTCATCGATCAGCGTCTCGAAGTGAACCAAAGGCTTGTTCGCTGGGCCCTTCACGACGGCCCCGACCACATCGAAAAACGAATCGTGGCAACCACAGGTCACCTGGCCGGGAAGGATGCCACCGTCGGCCAACATATTGCACTGCTTGTGCGTACAGATGCTGGTCATCGCGTAAACGCCCAACCGATCTCGCCCGATGACAACTTGCTTGAACCGCCATCCAATCAGTGCCCCCTCAGGCAAGCCCGACACATTGCCGCAGTAGGTGAAACCGTCCGGCCCGACCGGCTCAGCTCCTCCCGCCGATCCCGCCCCAGTCATCGTACTTCCCGACGTTCCGGTCGTCACGTCTGCTGACGAGGAAGAACTCGCTTCCTCGCTGCCGCACGCCACTCCACTCGCCGTGGCCGCCGCCACTCCAATCAAGTGTAAGACACGCCGGCGCCCCGACCGATCCTTCATGCAAACTTCTCTCGAAGTGCCTCACATACATGCGCCGGCGCATAACGCGACACGTCCCCGCCGTGGCTGGCGATCTCGCGAACCAAGGAAGCGGTAATAAAGCCGTAGCGATTGGCCGTCGGCAAGAAGACCGTGTCGACATCGGGCCGCATGTCGCAGTTGGCTTGTGCGATTTGCAGTTCGTATTCAAAGTCCATGGAATGGCGCAAACCCCGAATGAGAATGCGCGCGCCGATCTCGCCGCAATAGTCGATAAGCAATCCCTCGAAGATCACGACGTCGACGTTCGGCATGTCTTTCGTGGCTGTCTTGAGCAGTGCGGTGCGCTCCTCGGCCGTGAACAGGGGTTTGCGCGAGGGGTGCACACCGATGGCAACAATGACCCGATCGAAGAGGTTGGCGGCTCGTCGTATGAGATCGAGGTGCCCCATCGTCACCGGATCGAAGCTGCCGGCGTAAACGGCCGGACGCGATGGACTCATGGCGTGCCCCCTCCGTTTGCTGGCACGAGCGAAGCGGGCGGTCCAATCGAACCCCGTGACTGCGTGGGAGCTGGTGAAACGCCGCTCGTATCACTCCACGTCAAATTCGAAGGCTGCTCGAGCCACAGCACTCGGCCGCCATCTGTGAACGTGATTCGAAACGACGACAACAAGCCGGCCCCAACCGCGCCGTCGACGTCGATCTTGAGCTGCTTCTGGACTTGCTCGATCGGTGGATAATAGACGCCATCGAGTTCCGGGATCTTGAACGCTCCGAGCCGAAGCAAGGACACCGATCCTTGGCGCAACGCGGAGCCTGCACCGCCAAGCGTGTTCGTCTTGGTAAGCGACTCGGCGTCCACGCCGAGCTTCTTCCATCCGCCCCGATCGAGAGCGATCGGAAAACCCATGCTCGAATCGACGAAGAGCGCGGCTCGCTCGTCGGCTGTTCCGAGGCCACCGGCGACCACCATCCCGCCACCGCGAAGATAATAGGGCGAAAGGCGACTCGCCACGGGCGGCGCGGGTGGCGCAAAATCGCGAACGACAAACTGCCGGCCGCGCAAATCCATTGTCGCGTTGAGACGCCGCAATAGATTGATGCCGAGAAGCGCTTTGATCGGCGCGCCGAGTTGACGCGAGATGCCCGACAGATCTTTCGTCAGGGCTGGCACATCGTTGACCTCGAAGCGACGACCGAAGCGCAGCGAGATCCAGCTGGGATCGCGGCGGCTCGCGCTGTCCACCATCACCTCAGCAGTACCGGTTGCAATCATCGCCAGTGCGGACTCGCCGTCCAGTTCGATGGGCACGACGTAATAGGGGGCGCTCAAGGGCACGCGGGCGAGTTCGACCGACGTGACATGGCCTTCGGTAATGGACACGGTGAAGGGCTTACGCCCCATGCCACGACGCGCGAGCTGCGTGATCGACTTGGCCCAAGGGTCATTCACCTCCGGATCGGTGAGCAACTGCTCCAGCGCATCGGCCGCCTTTTCCGGATCGCCCTTGTACCAATACGCCCGACCCCGCAACGACGATGCCGGCGAACCACTGAGCCCGCGGAGCAGGCGGATCGTTTCATCAAATTCGAGCTTCGCCAACGCGATCCTCGCCGCGAGCAGCCGTACCGCTTCGTCTCCTGGCACCAAGTCCAGGGCACGCTGGGCCGAATCGCGGGCCTCATCGACGCGCACCTCGGCAAACTCGCCCTGAGCACGAAGGAACCACTTTTGCGCGCGTGGAGGGCGCAGCTCGGCCGCGCTGCGGTTCGCGGCGCCGCACGCGACGATGCTCAGGCTAGCCGCGAGCAGGAAGCCGGAACAGATGAGCGGAAGGATGGACGGTCTCTGAGGCGAGTTCATGGTGCATTTTGCGAGTCGTCGTCGGACTCGATTCGAACAATGCGGTCGGCGCGTAACTGACGACGCCCACGCGTATGCTGGAGATAGCCGAGAACAACGGGCGGGTCGAGGTCCGTGCGAACAGCTGTGACGTGAAAGCGAAATCGCTGCACGCTCCGACTCGATGGCCGATAATTGAGCCATACAGCCTTGCCATCCGATGCCGCCTGTTTCGCCTGCTCGAGGATATGTGGAGATGCCACGCGCCGAGAAGCTTGCAGGGCCCACAGCTCTCGTGGCGTCGTCGCCCGAAGCGTGCCCACGGTGCGCTCGAAAAGCTGACGCAGGACGGCAACATCGCTGTCGGCCCGGTGAGCACGCCCCACCTCGATCCCGAGCCGAGTCGCGAGTGTGTGCAAACGGTGGCTGGGTGCTGAAAATGCACGACGCGAGAGGGCCAAGGTATCGAGATAATGAGAGCATGTGCATGCTCCCTCGGCGCGAGCGTACTCGGCCCGCAAAAATTCCAGGTCGTGTCGAGCGGCATGGGCGACAAAAATCGCACCATCGAGCAGGGTGTCGATGCGGGGGATCAACTCCTCGAAGGCCGGCGCTTCAGCCACATCAGAAACGCTAATTCCATGAATGGCTTGATGTGGCCCAACCTGGCCATCCGGAGGCCGGACGAACGACAAGAGTTGGTCCACTAACTCCCCCGCAACCACGCGCTCGATGCAGACCTGAAGGACCCGGTCGCTCGCGACCTTCAAACCCGTCATCTCCAAGTCGACAAAGGCCAGCGGCGCCTCATTCCACGGAAGCGTCCAAGGCGGCTCTTCCGGGGGCGGAAGGCGCGGTTCACGGGGGCTTTGCTTGCCCGTCATGGCCTAGGTATAGGTCCGAAGCGGCTTCTGGTCAGCCATGTCTTTAGCTCATGCCCCGATTTGTACCCAGACGGAGAGTAGGCCTTGGCTGTTTCACGCTGCTTCTGGCGTGCGCTCAGCCCCAACGATCGACGCGGCAAGCCCAAAGCACAGCCCCACCTTCGCAAGTAGGACGCCCGTCAGCGCAACCGCCACGCCCGACGGCCGTCGTTGCCGCCACTGCACCAGCGGCAACTTCGGCAGCACCGGTGCCCGTCCCTTCTGCCGCAACTCCTCCCGCGCCGCCTCCAGCCGGGATCTGCGGCGCGGCCGAGGTCAGGCTTCACTTCCCGCAGCAGGATGCACACGTGGTGAACAACGCCACGACCCTAAAAGACGCGGAGGACGACGACACCCCGTTTATCGCGACGAAGAGCATCATCTTGCGAACGGAAAAGCTGCTAGCCGTGATGCGCAACGCTCGCCCGCGGCTTCGGTGCTGCGTCGATCCCTGGTGGAAGGACCATCCCGGCGAGCCCCTGCGAGCGCTGCTGCGTATCGAAATCCACAAGGATGGGAGCTTGCGCTCGGCCACGATCGACGAGAGCCGGTCTCTCAACGGGTCGCCCGACGTCAACACCTGTTTGCTCGCGGTGGCCCAACAGCTCGATTACCCGCCTTCGCCGGCCGATAAGACCGCGATCTTCGAGTTTCCAATCCAGACCAGATAGGCCATCACCGGTCTCCGGAACAAAATGAACAAAGCGCAACCAGACAATCCGGTTGCGCTTCATATGCCGTGAAGAAGTGATTCGGCGCAGCTACTCGGACTCATCCCCGTAGGGTCCGAACCGAGGAGGTAGCGGCGGTAGCTGAAAAGGAAGCCTCTTTGCTCGAGAGACCTGTTCCATCCCAGCCTTCTTCGTAGGCGCCTGTTTAGCAGCTACTTTTTTTTTGCTGCCTTCTTCTTGGTCGCACGCTTTTTCGTAGCGCGCTTCTTAGTGGCCTTCTTCTTGGTGGCCTTCTTCTTGGTGGCCTTCTTCTTGGCGGCCTTCCGCTTGGGGGCCTTCTTCTTAGTGGCCTTCTTCTTGGTGGCCTTCCGCTTAGTGGCCTTCTTCTTGGTGGCCTTCTTCTT
>JAPYTK010000023.1:0-22647 GCA_029941785.1 Polyangiaceae bacterium
GAGGAAAGCCGTACCTTTGGATCGGCGGATCCAACGTCCAGCATGAAGCCGATCCGCAGACCGACACCGGGGCGTGGGATGCGGGCGTCGCCAGTATCACACCCTTGCGCGTCAACCTCGACGACCGGCCCGCGGCCGCATGGCTCACGGCCCTGACCCGCACAAACGACAAGGAGCCGACCGAAAGGCCGGCTCCTTAGAACACGCTCACGCAGGCTTCGCTTCCCGCTCTCGCTGGCCGCGAGAGCAAACCGAAGCCGCGCGCGCCCCCGGCCTACAAACCGCGTGGAACGGTGTCGAGGTCGACGCAAGTGAGCGCGTGGCGAATCAACGCGCTCCGATTCGCCTTCGTGTACCCGCGGCTCTTGAGCTCTTTGACCATGTCATCGAGTCTGCCTAGCGCGTCGGTATACATCGAAATGCAAATCACCTTGTAGTGAGTTGGTTTTGTTTTGACCGCTGCTGTCTCTTCAGCGCGCGGGCGAATCGCGGATGACGGGGGCGCCGTGTAAAACGAGCCACTCAATACGTCTTCCACCTCTTCTTGGGCGAAGAGGTTCTCTGCCGTATTGCCGGTATCTCCTGGGTTATTCATCATTCCTCCTGAAAAGTACGCTTCTGTCGTTCGGGCTGGTTGTGACGTCTCAACGGTCCCTTTCAGGCTCCGCGTGCGACGACATGGTTTGGGGTTGAGGTCGAGGTTGAAGCCGCAGCGAGAACGCCATCGACGAGCGCGCTGTAGTCTTCATCCCCATAAGTTCCTGGCGCGTGTTCAAAGATGCTCCGCTCTTGGGCAGGGGCTTCCTTCAACTTGGTGGTCGCGCGAATTGGCTGCAGGCAGCGCTCACCAAAGTGGCCCTGAAGAGTCTCGAGGGCCTCTTGGCAAATCTTGGCGCGCCCATCGTAGAAGGTCGGCAACACGCCCCAGATCTTGAGGGGGTGTCGCAACAAGGTGTTGACGTTCTTCACGGTCTTGATCACCTGCCGCACTCCAACCAATGAGAGGTAGTCGCAGGCGACAGGCACCAGCACGCTATCGGCAAAGCAGAGCGCGTTCTGGTTCATCAGCGACAGGCTCGGGGAGCAATCGATGATGACGTAATCGTAATCGGACGCCGCATCTTCCATGCGCTCGCTGAGCACACGGTCGCGGTTCTTTCGGCCCGCGAGATAGAGTTCCGCAGCAGCGAGGGTTTCATTCGAGGGCAAAAGATCGAGCCCCTCGCGGACGGTGTGGATGGCGTCGCGCACCCGCAGCCCCATCACGAGCACGTGGTAAAGCGTTCGATCGCATTTGGCTCCGAGAGAAACACCCACGTTGCCCTGCGAATCCGTGTCGACCAACAGGACCCGGTGACCACGGTCGGCGAGTCCCGCCGCAAGATTCACACTCGTCGTCGTTTTGCCGGTGCCCCCCTTGTGATTGAACACCGCAATGCGGCGCGGTCCACGGTTGGGTTTCGGTGCCGCAGGTGGCCGCAGACGACCATGCGAGCTCGCGGCAATCGCCGGAACGAAGGGTACCGCCACAGCCCCGCCCGTGCTGCTGGCCTCCGATGACGCTTCAGTCACCACGGGACGGTCGTCCCGCAAAGCGTCGGCATAGAGCCCGTGCTTGGCGACGGAGAGTTTCACAGCCGCCGGTGGGGGGACGGGACGCAGCGGCGCCAGCCCCGGGCCGGCTTCTTCGGTTGCCGGTTCCGTTTGCGAGCCCACGGCGGGCAGGTCGTTGCTCACGGTGAGGATCGGCGAAGGCTCCACCGCGGTCTCCTCCGCTGCGATCTCTCCAAGGCGCAAGCCCTCGCTCTCGCGACGGATCTGGGTGCGGCATTTGAGCGAGCACGCATAGTTGCGCTTGCCGCCGGAATACATGACCTGAGAGACCAAATTGACCGTGAATCGCTTGTAACAAGCGTCACAGACCACGCTCTCGTCGTCTTGGCCCTCTGCGCGTTGGCTCTTGCTCAGACAGGTCTGAGAGCAGAAAAAGGCGAACGCGTCGTTCCGCTCCTCCATCTGGTAACTGAACAGGACATCAAAGGTCTTGGCACACTCGCTGCACGTCTCTTGAATCGCTGACACGCCCCTGGCTCCTTCGTGGTGTGCTTCGATGAGCACTTGTGAACGCAGACCATGGCGGTGATCGCGGGGCCAAGTTCTTGAGCGCGACTTTTTTCCGAGTTTCGCAATCTGCTTGGATTCATGGATTTTGTGACACAGCCCTCCCCAAACGGTCTCTTCTTCAATGAACCCCCCGACGAGCCCTGGAGGCTGCCATGACCACATTTCGACCCCTTTTCCGCCGCGCGATGACTCTGGTGACTGCCCTCATCGCCATCGCGGTGAGCTGCGCAGCCTCTGCCGCGCCCCAGGTCGAAATCCCGAGAGAATGTGCCAAACCAGGTGCCGCCACCTGCGCTCCGGACAAACGGGTCGTCAAACGCCTCTGCCAACGAAAGAGCCAAGACGCCGCCCTGCGCATGTTCAAACCCGGCACGCCCTGGAAACGCCTCTACATCCGGGACAATATCGAGACCCGGTACAGCGGCAGCCGCTACGCCAAGCGGCAGGCCCTGAGGACGGCCGAGCAAGTTCTCGTCCTCGTCGACCGCGCCCAATCGAAAGGGGGCATGACCGTGTCCGGCTACGGAAACTACGATGTCCTACGCTTCAACGGCCACTGCACCACCGTCATGGCGAGCGACTTGTTTCAATTTCGGCCAACCGTCCCCGATTTTGCGCCGATCCGTTGGACACGTCTCAAGAGCAAGACACGCAAGGCCCTGCTCAAGAGCAAGGGGATCACCTGGCGCGCCGGCATTCGCAAGAACATCTGCAAGAGCTACGGAAAGCGCTCGCTCGAGTGCGAAGGAGCCAGGCTCGATCTGGCCCGCCTGGTCGCCGAGCGGCTCCACAAAGGACAAGCCATTCCGATCCTCAAGTTCATCCCCTGAAGTCAAAACTCCCCTGGGCCATCGAACCGAACATCTAGTGACGAAAGTGACGGACACCGGTCATGATCATGGCGATGCCAGCCTCGTCAGCCGCCGCGATGACCTCGTCGTCCTTCTTGCTTCCGCCCGGTTGAACGACAGCGGTGATCCCACGAGCCGCCGCCGTTTGAACTCCGTCGGGAAACGGGAAGAAGGCGTCCGAGGCCAGCACCGACCCCTGCGATCGCTCCGCCGCCTTGTCGCAAGCGATCCGCACGCTATCGACGCGCGACATCTGTCCGGCACCGACGCCCACGACCTGCTCGGACTCACCGCTCGCCAACACGATGGCGTTGCTCTTGACGTGTTTGCAGACCTTCCACGCAAAACTCAAACTTCGTAATTCCTTGTCGGACGGTGCCCGCTCGGTGACGACCCGCCCCTCTTCGACCTCCGTCGCGCCGGTCGGGTCTGCGGCTTGCACGACGAAGCCACCGCCAATTCGCTTGAAATCGAGTCCGTGCTCGCTTGGCCACGTGCCGGTTGCGACGAGCCTGAGGTTCTTCTTCTTGCTCAAGCGCGCGCGTGCCTCATCCGAGAAGGACGGAGCGACGACGCACTCGATGAAGGTCTCGGCGATCACTTCGGCGGTGGCGCCGTCCAGTTCACGATTGACCGCCACGATACCGCCAAAAGCGCTCAAGGGGTCGCCTGCGCGCGCAAGTGTGTACGCCTCGCTCAAGGACTCAGCCGTGGCCAGGCCGCATGGGTTGGTGTGTTTGATGACCGCAGCCGTAGGCCGGTGGTGGGCCCGCACCGACTCCAGTGCTCCCTCGAGATCCACGAGGTTGTTGAAGCTCAGCCCCTTGGCCCCTGCCCCTACATCGCGGGCGAGCGCCAAGCTGCCCGTCGGGGCGCCCACCTCGCGGTACCACGCGGCGGATTGGTGGGGATTCTCTCCGTAGCGCAGACTCGCCACACGCTCGAGGCCGACCGCGAGAAAGGGCGGCAAGGCTTCGGTCTTGGCCTGCTCTTCGTTGCCCGGCTCCGCCTCGGTCGCCGCCGAAAGATAGGCGGCAATCGCCCCATCGTAGACCGCGGTATGGGCGAAGGCCTTCGCAGCCAAGGCCGCACGAGTCGCCAGGGCCAACTCGCCGCCGCTCTTCAGCTCGCTCAATACTGAGTCGTAATCGCTCGGATCGCAGACGATCGCCACTCGCGCGTGGTTCTTTGCTGCGCTCCGGACCATCGATGGACCGCCTATATCGATCTTCTCGATGATGTCCGCGTGACTCGAATCCTGCTGGGCGACCGTCTGGCTGAAGGGGTAAAGGTTGCACACCACCATATCGATGGGCTTGGCCCCCAGCGTCTGAAGGTCCGCATCGTCGACATCGGGTCGCGCGAGGATTCCACCATGAATACGTGGGTGCAGCGTCTTCACGCGGCCGTCCATCACCTCCGGAGATTCGGTGTACTCCTCGACGCTTCGGGCTGGCACGTCCTCTGCTCGCAGCGCGCGCAGCGTCCCACCGGTTGACAGGATTTCCACCCCGTGGTCGGCCAGCCCGCGAGCAAAAGCCACAATCCCCGTCTTATCTGAAACTGAAATCAGTGCACGTCGAACCATGACCCCCAGCTAGCGCGCTCGAACATCTGACGCCAGCCCTACCACGGCGTTTGTGAGAAACTCCTGACACGGCGCAGGAGGCCGCCGCGACCCACGCCGCCGCGACTCACGCCGCAGGGGCACCCCGACAGAAGCTCAGATCGCCAACATCATGCCGGCGCGCGTTCGGCGGGATCGCTGGGGCGCGGCGGCATACAAGGCGCATCCTCCGCATCCTCTGCATCTACGTCCTCAGCGCCCGCGTCTTCGCCAACCGTTTCCGCGATTTGTGGTGCCGCGTCGGCCTGAGCCACCAACGCCCCGTCCACGAATTGTACGCGACTACGGCGATCCCCAAAGATTGCCTCGGGATCGTCGAGCTTGAGGGCCTCTCGCAGAACTTCGTCGATGTGCTCGACGAGCACCAAACGCAGAAGCCGCAGGACGCGTCGTGGAATCTCGCGGAGATCCTTCCGGTTCTCGGCAGGTAAGATCACCGTACTGAGTCCCGCGCGGTGCGCCGCGAGCAACTTCTCTTTGAGGCCCCCAATCGGCAGCACCCGCCCGCGCAGCGTAATCTCGCCCGTCATGGCCACATTCCGATCCACAGGCACGTTCATCAGCGCGCTCACGATCGCGGTCACCATCGTGACACCCGCGCTCGGTCCGTCCTTACGCACGAACTCCGGGAAATGGACGTGCACATCCTTGGTCTGCAGCCACTCTTCGGAGACACCGAGCATCTCGAGCCGTGACCGAACGTAGCTCATGGCCGCTTGGCCACTCTCCTCCATGCCCTTTTCGAGGCGCCCCGTAATGATGAGCTTGCCCTTCCCGGGCACGACGGAGGCCTCCGCCTCGAGCGTGTCGCCACCGACGTGAGTGACGGCCAGTCCCTTCACCAGCCCCACTTCATCCCGTGCTTCCTTGCGGTTGAGACGATATTTGGGAACACCGAGCATGCGCGGAATGTCTTGTGCGGTGATCTCGATGGCCTCGAGCGGCTTGGCCTGTACCGGCTCGGCCGACGGCGCATCTTCTGCGGTTTGGCCCGCGGCCTCTTCAGGTCCGTCCCCGACCTCAGCAGCGTGAGGAGACTCGTCAGACTCGCCAGCCACTCCCCGGGCGCTGAGCACCCTACGCGCGATCTTCCGACACACACTACCCAGCTCGCGGTCCAAGCTCCGAACGCCGCTCTCCTTGGTGTAGTGATGGATGATCGTGCGAATCGCGCTCTCTGAAATCGACATGTCGATGTCCGCGAGCCCACATTCCTCGCGCTGTCGTTTGATCAGGTACTTCACCGCGATGTTGAGCTTCTCAAACTCCGTGTACCCACCGAGCTCGATGATCTCCATGCGATCCTGCAGCGGCACCGGAATGGCACTGAGGTCATTGGCGGTCGTGAGGAACATCACGTCCCGCAAGTCGTAATCGAGGTCGAGGTAGTGGTCGTTGAAGGCGTGATTCTGCTCGCGGTCTAGCACCTCGAGCAGGGCGGCGGCCGGATCACCACGAAAGTCGCTCGACATCTTGTCGACCTCGTCGAGCAAGAACACTGGGTTCGCCGATCCCGCTTTCTTGAGATACTGGATGATCTTTCCGGGCATCGCGCCGATGTACGTTCGCCGATGCCCGCGGATCTCCGCCTCGTCGCGAACACCACCGAGCGATAGCCTCACGAACTTGCGGCCCGTCGCGCGAGCGATGCTCTTGGCCAAACTGGTCTTTCCCACGCCGGGGGGACCTACGAAGCACAGCACCGGCCCACGAAGCTGTTTGGTCAACGCCTGCACCGCCAAGTGCTCGATGATCCGCTCCTTAATCTTCTTCAGGCCGTAGTGGTCCTCCTCGAGGATCGCCTCCGCCTCGTCGATGTCGTAGCGCTCTTCGTCCTTTTCGTGCCAAGGAAGTTCGACCACCCAGTCGATGTAATTGCGCACCACGGTCGCCTCGGCGCTCGTGGGGTGCATCATCTTCAGTTTCTTCATCTCCTTGGCCAAGCGCTGCTTCGCCTCGTCGCTCATCGCCTTGTTGTCGATGGCTTCGGCCAACTCTTGCAGCTCGCCCTTGAGCTCGTCCCGTTCGCCGCCGAGCTCCTTCTGGATCGCCTGCATCTGCTCGTTCAGATAGTACTCCTTCTGAGTACGCTCCATCTGCCGCTTCACGCGCGAGCGGATCTTCTTCTCGACCTGCATGATCTCGATCTCGCTCTGCATGATCTCCATCAGCCGTTCGAGTCGAGCGTGCACTTCCGCCATTTCGAGCAAGGCCTGCCGGTCGGCCAACTTCACGGTGGGCAGATTCGCGATGATCGTGTCCCCGAGGCGCGCGCCGTCATCGATGGCTTGGACGCTCATCAGAACTTCGGGCTGGATCTTCTTGTTCAGCTTGACGTAGGTCTCAAAGGTGCTTTGCACCGATCGCAGCAAGGCCTCGCTCACGACGCCTTGCTCTTGCGCCTCACTCAGGGCCTCGACCTCGACGATGAAGCAAGGGCTCGACTGCACATAACGCGATATACGCGCCCGGTGCTTGCCTTCGACCTGCACCTTTATCGTACCATCTGGCAAGCGCAACAACCGCCGTATCTCGCCCACCGCACCAACGGTAAAGATGTCGTCCGCCGTCGGATCGTTCGTCTTGGCGTGTCGCTGAGCACTGAGAAGGATCAGTTTGTCGCGACTCATCGCTTCTTCGAGCGCAGCGATCGAACGTTCACGGCCCACGAACAACTGGGTGACCATGTTGGGAAAGACGATGATGTCTCGTAGCGGTAACAGCGGCAAAACTGCTCGTTCTGTCACCCCATCCTCACCATCCGTCTTGAAGAACATCGTTTTTCCTGTTGCTGCAGTCGCTTGCGAAACCGATCCGCGCGCGCTGTCGAATCATTCACTTAGGCGCCATCTCGGCGCATGACGGCAACCCACTGGCCACCGCCCGAGTTGCTCACTCAAGCTGGCTCGGCCTCCTCCATGTAGACCAAGACAGGCTGCTCGTGAGAATTAACCACTTCCTCGGAAACCACCACTTCTTTGACACCGATCGCCGACGGCACTTCGTACATGATCTCGAGCATGGCCTCTTCGAGAATGGCCCGCAGCCCGCGGGCACCGGTATTGCGGACGATGGCTTTCTTCGCCACCGCGCGGAGCGCACCCGATGTGAATTTGAGGCGTACATCGTCCATCTCGAACAGACGTTGATACTGCTTGACCAAGCTGTTTCGGGGCTTCGTGAGGATGTCGATCAGCGCCGCCTCATCGAGTTCGTACAGGGTCGCGACGACGGGCAGGCGGCCAATGAACTCGGGAATTAAGCCGAACTTGAGTAGGTCCTCGGGTTGGACTTCCTTGAGCACGTCTCCGAGACGAATCTCGTCGCGCGACTTGATGTCGGCACCGAAACCCATCGTGCTCTGTCCGACACGGCGACGAATGATTTGGTCGAGTCCGACGAACGCGCCACCGCATACGAACAAGATGTTCGTGGTGTCGACCTGCAAGAAGTCTTGTTGGGGGTGCTTGCGCCCTCCTTTGGGCGGCACGTTGGCAATGGTCCCCTCGATGATCTTGAGCAGCGCCTGCTGCACGCCCTCGCCCGACACATCTCGCGTGATGCTCGGGTTGTCGCTCTTGCGGCTGATCTTGTCGATCTCGTCGATGTAGACGATCCCCCGCTGCGCCGCTTCCACGTCGTGGTCGGCATTCTGAAGGAGTTGAACGATGATGTTCTCGACATCTTCACCGACATAGCCCGCTTCGGTCAGCGTGGTCGCGTCCGCGATGGCGAAGGGTACGTTGATGATCTTCGCAAGTGTTTGCGCGAGGAGGGTCTTGCCGCAACCCGTGGGCCCGAGAAGCAAGATGTTGGACTTCTGAAGATCGACTTCTTCGCCCTTACCGGCATCGATAAGAGCTGAATCGATGCGCTTGTAGTGATTGTGCACCGCCACCGAGAGGATCTTCTTGGCCTGGTCCTGACCCACGACGTACTCGTCGAGAGTCCCCTTGATATCCATCGGCTTAGGAACGGGCTCCGCGCCCGTCGAAGGTTCGTCCTTCTCGACCTCTTCGGCAATGATGTCGTTGCACAGAGCGATACACTCGTCACAAATGTAGACGGTAGGGCCCGCAATGAGCTTCTTTACCTCCTTCTGCGACTTCCCGCAGAAGGAGCAGCACAAGTTGCCATTCGACTCGTCTCGCCTTCGGTCCACGTCTATTCCAGCTTCTCGGTTATCTGGTTGAGTAAAATATCACCGCGCGAACACGTTTCGTTCGGCCGCGCATTGTACCGATTACACTTTACCGCCCAGCCCCCGTCCTCGCAACCTCAGTCGCGAGCCTGGGGCCGCCATCATTCACTTCGGAATGTCGACTTTCCCTTTGGTGAGCACCTCGTCGATGATGCCATAGTCCTTGGCTTCCGCAGCGCGGAGATAAAAATCGCGCTCGATATCGGCCGCCAGTCGGTCGCGGTCTTGGCCGGTGGCCTCGCACAACATGTCGATGAGCGTCTCTTTGACCTTTTTGATCTCGCGAGCTTGAATTTCGATGTCGGTGGCCTGACCACGCGCGCCACCCAAGGGCTGGTGGATCATGATGCGCGCGTTGGGCAGCGCGAACCGCGAGCCCTTGTTGCCCATCGCAAGGAGGACGGCCCCCATGGATGAAGCCTGCCCGATGCACATCGTCGCGACCGGGCAGCGGACGTAGTTCATCGTGTCGATGATAGCCAGTCCGGCGGTGACCACACCACCAGGGCTATTAACGTAGAGCTGGATGTCCTTGTCCGGATCTTCGCTTTCTAGAAAGAGAAATTGAGCAATCACCGCATTCGCGATGAAATCGTCGATTTCCGTGCCGACGAAAACGATGCGATCTTTGAGCAGGCGGCTGTACACGTCCCACTCCGTCTCGCCGCGGTGCGTCGTCTCACGGATACGGGGTATGTAGTAGGCCGCCCGGGGTCGCTCCTGCTGGAGGTAGGCGGTATTGCTCTCGATGAAGCTCAGCGCTTGGCTGCGGGATTCGATGGGGTTCCTCATTTGGTCTCCGTAATCTTGGCTTCTTGCTGCAAAAGCGCAAGCACCTTATCTTCTAGAATCATTCCGACCAGCATTTCTCGCTTTTGTCGGTCGCGATACTCAACCTTTATCTTGGCGACGTTCTTTCCGGTCTGCGCGGCGAGCTGGGTGTAACCCTGCTCGAGGTCGGTCTCTTCGACCTTGACCTCGCCTTCCTTCGCGATCTCGGCCATCAGCAGGCCGGCGCGAACCTTCATCTCCGCGTCAGCGCGGACATGCTCCATGAGATCTTGGGAGGCTGGTAGCGGCTGCCCGCTCATTTGGGCCATCATCCGTAGCTCCTGCTCGCCCATGCGTGCTTGTTGCTGCACGAGAGATGGCGGGACGGGCACAGGATTCTTCTCGCAAAGCTGGGCCACGAGAGCGCGAGCGAGCACTTCGTCCTGCTCCTCTTTGTTTCGCGCCTCGATCTGCTCTTGCAGCGCTTTCTTCATCGCTGCCAAATCGTCATGCTCGCAGTCCTTGGCAAATTCGTCGTCGGCCTCCGGAAGCACCCGCTCCTTCAGCTCGTTCAATACGATCTTGAAGCTGACCTCCGCGCCGCTCATCTCGCCTTGGGCCGGGTTCTCCGGCAACTTCGCGTCGACCGACTTCTCGTCGCCAATGTTCATGCCCTCGATCGCGGCGTCGATCTCGGCCAAGACCTTGCCCGCACCGACCTCGACATCGGCCTGTTGACTCTGCTCTTCGCCCGCGGCTTCGAAACTGAGCGTCACGTTGGCAAAGTCGCCCTCGCTCGCCGCCCGTCCTTCGATCGGCTGCATGGTGGCATGACCGTCCCGGAGCTGTTCGATCTCCTTGTCGAGTTGCTCGTCGCTCACCGCCGTCGAGCCACGCTCCGCCTCAAGTCCCTTCCACTCGACCTTGTCGATGTCCGGTCGCACTTCGAACCGAGCCTTGTAGGTAAACGGCTTCTTGCTCCTGAGTTCGGCCGGCTCCACCGCAGGCTGGGTGAGCGGCACCACCTCCTTCTCCTTCAGGGCCTCCTGTAGCGAGCTGTCCACGAGACGCTTGGCGACATCGGCGCGAACCGCGGATCCGTAGAGCTGCTTGATGACATGCTGTGGTGCCTTGCCCTTGCGAAAACCACGAACACGGGCTGTGCGCGCAACTTCGCGAAAGGCGGTGTCCACTTCTTGGGTGACCGTATCAGCCGGTAGCTCGACCTTGAATTCGACGAGTACCGGAGAGAGCTTTTCGACGTTGATTTCCATAGCGTTCCCGCGGGCCAGATGCCACGCGCGGCCCCCGCGGTCAAGCGACCGGCCTCTATCGAAACCACAAATTAAAACGACCTCGGAAGCAGAGGCGTGCCGCCGAGGTCCCAGTCCCGGGAGGGGGACCGTAAGTCTGTCGTCATGGCGCTTCGCTAAGCGGCTAGTACTCGTCCTCTTCCTCTTGGGGATCTTCGAAAGGATCGCGGTCGAAGTCGAACTCGCGCTCGAAGGGCGAATCCTCAACCATCTCCTCGACCGTGAGCCCGACCTTGCGGTGGGGGCGGATACACTCGCGCTCGAACTCCGCGTAACTGCGGTAAGATCTCATCGTTAATCTCCTTCAGATGATCCGTGTGTGATTCCTGAGGCCTCAGCCGGCGACCCAGTCGACCAAGGAAACGACCCGCGCACCCTGCCGCGAACCGGCGTCTGCACTGGCCTCATCCGCGGCAGTCCCGCGGGCAGGCGTCGAATCCCAAAAGGACCCCGCCATGACGCGATCGACGCCGCGAGGTGCTCGTTCTTCGAAGACCCCGGCCCATGCGCTCCCGCGTTTACCTACATAACCTGACATGTCGGATACTGTAATGAGCCATATCGGGCTGGCCAAAAAAAAAGGAACGAAAAGCACTTCTTGCCACGCTCAGCCGATCCCCCTACCTCTGGGCGCTGTGGGTGGTGCAAAGATCATTGCCATCGCCAACCAAAAGGGCGGTGTCGGGAAAACGACGACGAGTGTGAACCTCGCCGCGAGCTTGGCTGCAGCCGAACAAAGCACCCTGCTCGTCGACGTCGATCCGCAGGGCAATGCATCGAGCGGCTTGGGTGTGCGCCCGCGAACGCTCGAGCTCAGCCTCTACGATGCACTCATCGAACGCGTTCGTTTGCGCGACGTCATACTCGACAGTGAAGTCCCCGGCCTGCAGCTGGCTCCTGCCACCCAAGATCTGGTCGCCATCGAGCTCGAACTGATCGATGCCGAAGACCGCGCCGCGCGACTCAAGAACACGCTCGCGCAGGTACGTGACGACTACCACTACATTCTGCTCGACTGCCCGCCATCGCTCGGCTTGCTCACGGTCAACGCGCTGTCGGCGGCTGACGAAGTCCTCGTCCCCATGCAATGCGAATACTACGCACTCGAGGGACTCACTCAGCTCATGGCCACCATCGACCGCATCAAGGGCCTGTATAATCCTCAACTCGACGTCGCCGGGATCGTCTTGACGATGTTCGATTCACGCAATTCGCTCACGCACCAGGTCGCCCAAGAGGTGCGCGATCACTTTCACGTCTTCGACGCCATCATTCCCCGCAACGTACGACTGAGCGAAGCACCGTCGCACGGGAAGCCCGCCTTACTCTACGACGCCGCCTGCCGGGGCGCCCAAGGCTACCTGAGCTTGGCCCACGAGATCATCAACAAAGCGCCGGTCGCTTCGGACGGTGCCGATGCCGCGCCGAAGGAACGCGCTTGAAATGGCAGAAAACAAGACCAAAGCTGGGAAACGGCGGCGCGCCCTAGGTCGCGGGATCGAGGCGTTGTTTCCAGCCACGCCGGCGAAGAGCGCGCCGGCCGCCACGAAGAAGACGGGACCGTCCAAGGACGAAAGGGCCGACGTGTCCTCCGATGGCGCGAACGCCGTGTACAGTTGCCCGATCGAGCGGATCCAACCTCGAGCAGACCAACCGCGCAAACACTTCGACGCCGAAGCGCTCGAAGAACTCGCACAAACGATTCGGGAGCACGGCGTCATACAGCCGATCGTCGTTCGCCGCGTAGGCCGAGACCGCTTCGAGATCATCGCAGGCGAGCGCCGCTGGCGAGCGGTTCAGAAGGCTGGGCTGAAGGAGATCCCCTGCGTCGTCAAGGACGTCAGTCCAGACACTGCTTTCGAGTTGGCGCTCATCGAAAACCTACAGCGCCAGGATCTGGGCGCCCTCGAAATCGCCGACGCCTACGAACGCCTCTTGGGCGAACACGGGCTCACTCAGCAGCTCATCGCCGAACGCATGGGCAAGAGCCGCGTCGCCATCGCCAACACGCTCAGGCTGCTCAAACTCCCCATGAGTATACGCACGCTCATCGCCGAAGGACGGCTGAGCGAAGGTCACGGCCGGGCCCTGCTCGGTGCGCCGGACGAGCGCACGATGGTCGCCATCGCGCAAAAGGCCGCGCTTGGCCGCTACGCCGTGCGCAAGGTCGAACAACTCGTCCGCGCGTCGCGCAAGAATCCTTCAGGAACAACCGATTCGAAGAGCGCAGCCAACCAAAAGAGTGCCGGCGTTCGAGACCTCGAACTGCGGCTCTCGCGGCGCATCGGCGCCCGAACGATCGTGCAACACAAAGGCAAGGGCGGCAGTCTCGTCGTGCACTACGCCGACCTGGACGACCTGGACGCGATCATCGAACGACTAGGCTGCTGAAGTGAGCGTTGCAGCCTTTTGCCTCATCTGGCCGATTCTTTTTCTCGCCGGCCTGGCCGTGCGGCGACGCAACTCGCGCAAGACTTACAGCGCTCGACTCGACAGTTGGGCACTCAAGTATGGCCTGACTCGGCTTGACAACGAGGTCATGGGCCGGGTTGAAGACATCGGTCTATCCGCCAGGCTCTCGACCGAAAAAGGCGGCGATCGGAGCGAGCATTACCTCACGGTCTATACCCGATTCGAGCCTCCTCTCGACCTGGGACTTTCCATCCGAAGCCGCCACGACCTGCCGTTCGGCAATGCCGGCCGATTCGCCGTATACACGGGCGACATCGCCTTCGACCGAAGCTTCTATGTCTACGCCGACGAACCCGGACGTGCGACCCACCTTCTGACACCGGCGCTTCGCCATCTGCTGCGCCGCGCACACGCTGGCGATGGGGAGTTACTCGTCACCGACCAGGGAATCGCCTCGCAGCGCTTCGCCCGTGTATCTGACGATCAATGGCTCGAACACTGTGTGCACACGCTACTGCAAGCCACACGCGTGGCCTACGCGCGCCGAGACAGGATCCCCGCGGCGGCACCGTTGAGGAAATACGTGCCTGCGTGGGCGCGGTTCGCACAGCACAACGACCTCTCGACCCTCAAGGCGCCGCTCGGTTTGTGGGGCAGCGTGAACGGGGCGCAAGTGTACGCTTACGCCGTACGAACCGCTGAACAGCGTTACGAGCTTGAGCTCTGGCTCCAATTCGAGCAACCGCTCGGCCTTGGTCTGCTCGTACAGCCGATGCAAAACGTCGATCGCTTCAAAGACTTTTTTGCAGCCGTCGACCACAAACTCGGGGAGCCAAACTTCGACGAGACCTTCTTGGTGCGTGTCTCTGATGCCAGTGGCGTCGATGAACTACTGGACGAGCCGCTACGGGCCTGTCTGCTGCGCATTCATCATGAGGCAGGCCCCTTGTCCCTCACGGACGAGGGCATCTCACTCCGGCTACCCTACGTCCCGCCACATCCCGGAAGCGTTCCTCAGACCATCGACATACTCATCGCCGCCGCAGTCAGCATCCACAAGGCGCGCTTCGGCTCAACTGGCGGTCCGTATCGTTAGCACCGAACGCTTCAACGGCTTCGCCTCAGCGCTTTTGTCGCTTCTTCAAACCGTCGACCAGCCCATCGTAGCGCCGCCGCGCCTTCTTGCCGATGGGCGTGTCGGCGCCGAGCTTCATGCAGGCCTCGAAGTGCTTGGCCGCCTCCACCCGATCCCCGTCGCCGAGGTAGGACATTGCCAAATAGTAATGCGCGGCCTGAGAGGTAGGATCGAGTCGTGTCGCCTCCTCGTAGTCCGCGCGGGCTCCGGCCTCATCCGTCAAGCCATGGCGGCATAATCCACGGTGGATATGGAGTTTCGGACTCGGCCTCTTCGCGACGAGTAGATCGAAAGCCATCACGCAGTCGGCATAAGCCTTCGCCTTACCGAAACGATGGGCCAATTGCGCCACGACATCGAGTTGGTCTTTGATCGAGGGAAACGCGACCTTGTATTGTGTCGCCGCTTCCGAAAATTTTCGCTGGGCGAACAGGACATCCCCGTAAGCGAGAGACACCCGCGGGTTCGGGCCGAGCGCCAAAGCCTGCCGATAGTGGTCGGCGCTGCGCGCGTAATCCTTGTTGAGGCCGTGCGCGTAGCCGAGGTTCTCGTGAATATCAGGCGCCTTGGGCTGCTGTTTGAGCGCAGCGGTGAGAAGCTCGATGGCGCGTGCCGTCTGCAGCGGCGGCTCGAGGTAGATCGCTGCCAAATTGATGCGCGGCTCGGTCAGCGACGGTTTGAGCTGAATCGCCCGCTCGTAGGATTGAGCGGCTTGCGGTCGCATTCCCAGCTGATCTTGGCACAAGCCCATGTAATACCAAGCCTCAGCGTTGGTCTGTTGCACCCGGAGCGTCTCTTGGAGCTCTGGCAGCGCCTGTGCGTAAGCTCCTCGTTTGAGGTACGCAAGTGCGCGGTCGAAGCTCTGCTGACCCGCGCCAGGAGCAATACCTCCCGCCGTGGGCGGAGGGTCAGCCACCAAGATCTCGGGCGGCAGCTGGGCTTCCGGAGGCGGACCACAAGCCAGCGAGAATCCACTGACGATAGCGAGACCAAAAAAAGCGCGGTGAGTCATGGTGTGCTTCATGAAGGAGCCGGAGAAGAAATCAGCGCGCCAAGCGCGTCCTTGAGTTGAGTTTGTCGTAAATCGTCGATGATTTTTCCCCCGCCGCGTTCATGTACGTAAAACACATCGACGACCCGGGTGCCCTCCGTGGCAATCTTGGCGACCGCAATCGACACGTCAAGCTCATAGATCGCTTGCGCCAAGGAGAACAGCAATCCTGGAGCATCACCGGTGATGACCTCGATCACGGTGTGCCGCGGCGACGCGCGATTATCGATGATGACCCGACTCGCGATCGGCGGACGGCGGCCCCGGAACGCACGTTTCGTCTGATGACCTTGTGCGACCTCGGCGAGTGTCTTTTCGCCCGACAGCAGCTGCTCGAGATCTTCGCTCACCCGGCCTACCGCGCGCTGCACTCCCGCGAAACCCTGAGCTGAATGGCGCACCCAGAACAGATCGAGCGCGAGCACCTCACCGTCCGCGGTGTCCCCTGCCCTGGCCAAGTCGCACGAATAGATCTGCGCGCCGTACACCGCGAGTCGATGCGCAGCCAAAGCGGCCGCGATCAGCTGCAAGAGGCCCAATCGATCCCGCGCGACGATGCAAAGTTCAGCCGCCTCCGCGTGCCGCGCTGGAGCCAACTCGACGCTCACGGCGCGACCACTGCGCACATGCTCGTGAACCAGACGCCCGTGCGCAGCGATCGCACCCGCTCCGTGGCCCAAGGCATATCGCTGGGGCATGGCATCCACAAAACAACTCGCAAACCGTTCGAGTTCGGCCCGCTCCGCCTCGGGCGCACCATCAGCGAAGAGGTGCGCTGCATCCTCGCGCCGCCGCTCGAGCAAGCCAGGGTCCCTTTCGCCGCCACCCCGAAAAAAGCGGTCCGTCGCAAGGTACAATTCGTCGAGCATCCGCGCTTTCCAGGACGTCATCGACGTCGGGCTCGTGGTCGACAAGTCCGCCACGGTAAGCAGGTACAGATTGCGTAGACCGTCCCGCCCGCCCACGAGTCGAGCAAACTCCTCGACCGTGGAACCATCGTCGATGTCGCGCCGGGTCGCGGTGAGATACATGGCGAGATGGTGCTGGATCAGACGGCACGCGTCGCGAATGTCGTCGAGCATGAACACCGGCTCACCGCCATCCTTGCTGCTAGCACGCGCGAGCCGACCGAGAATGACCTCGGCCATCTCCGCACCGCGTTCGCTGTGGTCGCGCCGTCCGATCGCTTTACCAATATCGTGCAGCAGGGTCGCAAAGAACAGCACGCCCGGTCGCGGAATTTCCGAACCCAAACTACACGCCAGACTACCTGCCCAACGTTCACTGTCCTCCTCGTCGATGACGACTTCTCCGCGAAGGATCTCGATCAGCCGGTCCACCGCGCGGACGGAATGAACATCCACGGTATAGACATGATAGGTGTCGTGATGGACGCGACCGACCACGGGCAAGAACTCCGGGATCATGGCGATCATGATGCCAATATCGTGAAGCTCCTGAAGGATCGT
Organism: Polyangiaceae bacterium; assembly: GCA_029941785.1. GTDB lineage: Bacteria > Myxococcota_A > Polyangia > Polyangiales > Polyangiaceae > JAPYTK01. The sequence goes on from JAPYTK010000023.1 coordinate 16,955, forward strand.
CTCCCGCTTGAGATTCGACTCGACGCAGCGAGTCGTCAGATCGACGAAGAGGCGAGCCGCTTCAGGGCATTCGCGTAGTGCTGCCGTCCACGCCTCGTCCCCACACAAGCCAACAAGCGTATTTCGAATCGATGCGGTGAGGGAGGTCCCCCGTTGCACGGCCCTGCTCACCAAACGCAACGCCATGGCCGGTTGCGCCTCGAGATCCTCGACGGAAGCGACTGTCACCTGACCATCAAAGAGCACCACGCCGCCGCCCAAGGCATGGGCCGCGGGCCGGTTGCGCGTGAGCACAGGTGTCGCTCGCGTCATGATGAGTTCTCGGAAACGAGCGATGCTCCGAGCGGCACGATAATAGTGGCTCATCATCTGCTCGACCGACTGACTCAAGTCTTCGCCGTACCCGAGCAACGGAGCGAGCAGTTCCTGTCGCTCGAAGCTGAGTCGATCACTACGCCTGCCTGCCGCGTGGTGGAGGAGGTTACGCACACGCCACAAGTGCTCGCGCGCTCGCTGCACGGCCTCGACTTGCCTTCCGACGAGCACGCCGAAGCGTACCAACTCCTTTGGATCGGTGACTCCCCAGCGCGCGCGGGCCGCCCAACCAGCTGCATCCAAGTCGCGCAGGGCGCCGAGACCGTTCTTGACATCAGGCTCGAGCAAGTAGACCGAGCTGCCAAAACGCGCGTAGCGCGCGCGTGCTGCAGATTCCAAACGCTCGAACAGGGATGCCAACTTCGAGGGCGCGAACAGCGACTCTGCAGCGACCCCAATCAACCGCTCGCTCAACGTGTTGTCGCCGGCGACATGCCGCCAGTCGAGCAGTGACGTGACGGTTGGCAAATCGTCGCGGGCCGTCTCGATGACTTCGTCCATCGTGACCACCTGATGCCCAACGGCCATCCCCGCATCCCACAGAGGATACAGCAACGCCTCGACAACCCGCTCTGCCACCTCCAGGTCGGTGCTCAGGATGCGCAGATCGAGATCGGCGCCGTACGCCATGGCCCCACGACCGTAGCTCCCGACCCCAGCCAGGGCGATCCCGGCCGTGCCGACCCCTGTTGCAGCGAGCGCGGACGCGAACAACTCCTCTAGCAGGCCGTCCATGGTCGCAGCGTAGGCCCTTCCAAACGCTCGGCCCACGCTCTTGCCGCGCGGAGCGCAGGGTTCATAGCCGTCCGCCAATGCGGGGGACCCCGAGTCCTGCAACGCCGCCACAGCCGCCACCAACGGCTCTTTTGCGGCCCTGATGCGATCGCGCACCCGGTCGGCGTTGAGAAGAAACTCCGGCGAAGGGATCATCAGCCTCAAGAGATGTAGCGAATAGACGCCTGATATGCCACCCACGCCTGCTATGGTGAGCCCCGTGACGAGTGCTTTTCCCCGAAGTCACGTGGTGGACGCTTTCGGGCGCCCGTTGCAGAATTTGCGGCTGAGCGTCACCGACCGCTGCAACCTCCGCTGCAGTTATTGCATGCCGGAGTCCAACTACGCTTGGTTGCCTCGTGCCGAACTACTCAATTTTGCAGAGATTTGCCGGCTAGCGGCAAACTTCTCACGCGTCGGTGCCTCCCGAATTCGACTGACGGGCGGTGAGCCCCTGCTGCGTCAAGACCTCGCCGATTTGATCGCGATGTTGGTGACCCGCGCCAAACCGACCGACCTCGCCCTCACGACCAACGGCGTCTTGCTCGCAGATCAAGCGCGTTCCTTGAGAAACGCAGGCCTGAAACGATTGACGGTAAGTCTCGACACCTTACAGCCCGAACGCTTCCAGGCCATCACACGACGAGACAAGCTCGGCCAGGTGTTCGCTGGTATCGACGCAGCACGGGCGGTCGGATTCGACGAGCTCAAGATCGATACGGTCGTGGTGCGCGGGCAAAACGACGACGAATTGGCTGCCCTCCTGAATTACGCGCGCGACATCGGAGCGGAGCTACGCTTCATCGAGTACATGGACGTTGGCGGCGCCACCCAGTGGACTCCACAAGCCGTCGTTTCACGCGCCGAGATCATCGAGCGGCTCGCGGGCGATTACGGATCGGTGCGACCGCTGGGCGGACGCGGCTCTGCGCCAGCCGAACGCTTCGAGCTGCCCGATGGCACCGTATTTGGCATCATCGCGAGTGCGACGACTCCTTTTTGCGACCGTTGTGACCGCAGCCGCTTGACCGCCGACGGCACCTGGTACCAGTGCCTGTACGCGACTGCCGGCCTGGACTTGAGGGCGCACCTGCGCGCTGGCCGCAGCGATGCCGACCTCGCCGAGCTCATCGCTGACACCTGGAGCATGCGCACCGCACGCGGGGCCGAAGAGCGAACGCAGATGGAGCACCGCGGCGTTTTCGTTCCGGTCTCCGCCTTGCGCCGGCAGCCTCACCTCGAAATGCACACGCGCGGAGGTTGAACCGAGCCGTTCAGCGGCGAAACCCTGCGCTCCGGTCGGCCGCATCCTCTTTGGGAGCCGAACACGTCGCCGCGAAGAGGTCGTCGAGCGAGAAGATGTGCACCTGACCCTTTTGGTCATGGGCTTCCACCAGATCGCCCCTGAGTTGAAGCGACTCGACGCGCGCCACCGACAGCGGGGCGCCGCCATGGGCCAGGTGGAGGGTCGCTGTTCGTCCCGCGCCGAAGTGCTGAGTTCCACCGTCTTCACGAACGCCCGCCACCGCGAGCAACGCCTCGAAAGCCTCTTTCGTCATGGCGGGCGCTTTGTCGCCACATCGCCCCCGCGTCAAGGTTAAGCTCGTCTTCATGACCCCGCCGCCGGAGTGGCTACGGCCGGAGGACCACGTGGTCCTCGACCGCGTGACGAAGTCTTTCGGCCGCGTCGAAGTGCTCAAAGGCATCGATATTCGCTTCAAACGCCATCAAACCGCGGTGCTGATCGGTGGCTCAGGCGCTGGTAAAACGACCTTGCTCCGCCTCCTGATCGGCCTCGACAAGGCAACGTCCGGTTGCGTTTGGGTGGATGGCGAAGACATCACCCCGCTTGGCGAAGTCGCGATGAACCGCGTGAGGAAGAAATTCGGCATGGTCTTCCAATACGCCGCGCTGCTCGACTCCCTGACCGTGCTCGACAATGTCGCTTTTCCCCTACGCGAGCATCGGAAGGACATGAGCGAAAAGCAGGTGCGCGACAAAGTCGTCACGATGCTCGAGGACCTCGGCCTCCTAAACAAAGAGAAGTACATGCCATCGGAACTTTCAGGCGGCCAACGCAAACGCGTCGGACTGGCACGCGCCTTGATGCTCCAGCCGGAAGTCCTGGTCTATGACGAGCCCACGAGCGGGCTAGACCCCCACACGAGCCGACTCGTCGACGACCTCATCGAAGAGACACGGGACCGCTTCAACGTCACGAGCGTCGTCATTTCACACGACATGACGAGCTGTTTTCGTATCGCTCACCAAGCGTACTTGTTGATCGATGGCAAGGTAGCCGCCGCGGGCACGCCCGAACAGCTCGCCTCTGGCGAGCATGAAGCCTCTCGCGCCTTCATCGCCGCTTCGGGTATTCATCCGGCTTCGATTCAGCGGATCGTACAGGGCTGATCCACCGAGTCGCTCACACGCACCAGCGACATCTCGACTCGTCCGAACGCCACCGCCGCCTCGAGACTATTGAAGCAGCTCGGCGACGCCGGCCGCCAAATCGTCCTGCTTCTTATCGATACCCTCGCCGAGCTCAAAGCGAACGAAACGCGTGAGAGCGATCGGGGCCCCCGCCAACTGGCCAGCTTCCTTGCGCAGCTCGTCGATCTTCTTCTTGTGTTGCGCGGACTCCTGCTCCAGCAAGGCGACCTCTGCGAACCACTTATCGACCTTGCCCTCGATGATCTTTGGCCAAATCGCCTCGGGCTTCGGCTTGGGATCTTCACGCAACTGCGCTTCGTAGATCTCCCGTTGCTTGGCGACCAGGCTCTCCTCGATGTCTTCACGTCGCAAGGCCGCTGGGGCCATGGCAGCGATCTGCATCGCCGTCTCGTCCGCGAAGGTCTGCACGGCCTCATGCGCCGCCGCTTCAGGCGTTTCCGTCTCGACCTGCACCGCGACGCCGATCTTCCCGCCCATGTGAACGTAGGCGTGGCAAAAGCCGTGGCTATTCTCGCCGATAGCGAGTTTGTCGTAACGCCGCAGGGTGACTTTCTCGCCAATGATCGCGGTCAACTCACTCGCGTGGTCGTCGAGGCTCTTTCCATCCGCCGTAAGTTCGCCAAATGAGGCACCGACACTCGCCTCCTTCGCCGCATTCAAAGCGGTGTCGACGAAGCTCTTGAACCTGTCGTTGCGAGCCGAAAAGTCCGTTTCGATATTGACCTCGGCGACCACCGCCGCGCGGCCGCCGTCGAACACCTCGACGCGAACCTCACCTTCGGCGGTGACCTTGCCAGCGCGCTTCGCGCTCTTGGCTTGGCCCTTCTTCAGAATAACCTCGACGGCCTTGTCCATGTCGCCGGCTGCTTCGACGAGCGCCTTCTTGCAGTCGGACATGCCGGCTGAGGTTCGCTCACGTAGTTCTTTGATTGCTTGAATGCTCACGCTTGCCATGACTTGCATGCTCCTGTGTCGAGACTGCGCCTGCAGTCCCGAACTCGTTCTGTCGTTCTTGGTCCAGCGCGTCGTCTGAGGCGGACGCGCTCTTGATGTTCGAAGCCGGGGCGACTGACTCGCTTAGCTGGCCCCACCGCGATACCGCGCAACCTGCACCTCAGGCATGCGCCCGCGCGAGCCCGCGTTACCCGCCGACTCGTCTTGGACGGCCTGCTCTGCCTTGCGGCGGCCTAGTCCTTCCACGCAGGCGTCAGCGACGCGACGTGTGATCACGCCGATAGAGCGAATGGCGTCGTCGTTGCCTGGAACGACATGGTCGATCAAATCCGGATCGCAGTTCGTGTCGGTGATCGCGACGACGGTGATACCGAGTTTACGCGCTTCGGCAACGGCGATGGACTCCAGAGCCGGATCGACGACGAACATCACCGCAGGCAAATTTCCCATGCCTTTGAGTCCACCGATGAATTTCTCCAGGCGCTCGCGCTCGCGTTCGAGGCGCACAACCTCTTTCTTCGGGAGCTGCTCATAGGTGCCCTCGTCGCGCATACGCTCGAGCGTGCGCAAGCGATCAAGTCCCTGTTTGATCGTGCGGAAGTTGGTGAGCGTGCCACCGAGCCAGCGGTTGGCCACGAAGTACATTCCGGCGCGGCGCGCCTCTTCCATGATGATGTCCTGGGCCTGCCGCTTGGTGCCGACGAACAACACATGTCCACCGCGCGCCACGGCCGCCGTCACGAAGTCGTAAGCGCGATCGAACAGCTTGACCGTCTGGTCGAGGTCGATGATGTGAATGCCACTGCGAGCGCCGTAGATGAACCGCCGCATCTTGGGGTTCCAGCGACGCGTCCGGTGACCAAAGTGTACGCCAGCCTCGATAAGGCTCCGCAGCGAAAGCGCGGGCTCGCCTGGCAAGCGCGGAGCGGGGGCCAATGCGGCCTGGCCATTGCTTCCGTTCCCCGGCGTAGCAGGGTCCGCGGCTTCAGGAGCCGGGGCGGCTTCAGGGGCCGGGGCGGCTTCAGGGGCCGGGGCGGCTTCAGGAGCCGGGGCGGCTTCAGGGGCCGGGGCGGCTTCAGGGGCCGGGGCGGCTTCAGGAGCCGGGGCGGCTTCAGGGGCTTGCTCTGGGGGCGTCG
>JAPYTK010000023.1:22747-31142 GCA_029941785.1 Polyangiaceae bacterium
GCCGGGGCGGCTTCAGGAGCCGGGGCGGCTTCAGGGGCTTGCTCTGGGGGCGTCGCGATTTCTTCTGTGGTTTCGCTCATGGCACGTTTCCTTTCGGTTGTTTCCTCCGCCTTCCTCGACGACCAACTCCGCAAGGGAGCACCGGACCGCCACAGTGTGCATGAAAGCGTGTGTGATAATGGGTAACAGCAGGTGCGCAGGGCCCTGCTCTAAGGGCGGCCAAGGATACGCAGCCGCGGACGCTTGTCAACCAACAACCAAGATCACACGGTCACGTTCTCTTCGTAGTGGCCCCAAGACGACCGAAAGGCGTCGCTGACCTCTCCAACGGTCGCCCCTGCTCTGACGGCCGCGACGATCAGCGGCATGAGGTTGTCCTCGCCATCCGCCGCGCTGCGCAAAGCACTCAACTGCCCCGCGACAGCGGCCTCGCCACGCGCGGATCGCCAAGCCTCAAGCCTGTCTATCTGCTGGCGTTCCAGGGCCGGATCGACCTTCAACACCGGCACACTCGCAGCGTCGCCCGCAAATGCGTTCTGCCCGACGATCAATCGGCGCTCATTCTCAATATCTAATTGATATCGATAGGATGCGGCCTGAATCTCCCGCTGTACATAGCCTTGTTCGATGGCCGCAACCATGCCGCCCAGGTCGTCGATGGTGGCGATATAGGCCTCGGCGTGCGCTTCGATTTCCTTGGTCAGTGTCTCGACGGCGTAGCTACCTCCGAGTGGGTCGACCAGGTCGCCCAGGCCAGATTCGTGCGCCAACACCTGTTGCGTGCGCAGCGCCAAGGTCACCGCTTCTTGAGTGGGCAGACCCAGCGCTTCGTCGTAGCTGTTGGTGTGCAGCGACTGACACCCGCCCATCACCGCCGCGATGGCCTGCATGGCGACCCGTACGACGTTGACCATGGGCTGCTGCGCCTGAAGCGTCGCGCCCGCTGTCTGGCAGTGGAAGCGCAGCGCCCGGGCCCGCTCGGTCTTCGCACCGAAGCGCTCAGCCATGATCCTGCCCCACAGACGGCGGGCGGCGCGGAACTTCGCGACCTCTTCGATGAGGTTGTTGTGACCATTGAAGAAGAAGCTCAACTGCCGACCAAATCCATCGACATCCAATCCCGCGTCGATGGCCGTCTGCACGTACGCGATCCCGTTCGCCAAGGTGAAAGCCACCTCCTGCACCGCCGTGCAACCCGCTTCCCGCATGTGATAACCGCTGATGGAAATCGTGTTGAATCGCGGCAACTGCTCCTCGGCGAAGGCGAAAACATCGCGCACGAGCCGCAAGGAGGTCGCCGGAGGGTAAATATAGGTACCGCGAGCGATGTACTCCTTGAGAATGTCGTTCTGTATCGTGCCGCGGAGCGCGGCACGGTCAACCCCTTGCTCTTCCGCGACCACGATGTACAGCGCGAGCAGCGTCGGGGCCGTCGCGTTGATCGTCATGGAGGTGCTCACCTCGCCGAGCGGCAATTGGTCGAACAAGGTCCTCATGTCCGCGAGCGAATCGATCGCCACGCCGACCCGCCCGACCTCGCCCGCTGCCAGGTCGTGGTCGCTGTCGTACCCCATTTGCGTTGGCAGATCGAAGGCGACGCTGAGGCCGGTTTGTCCCTGTGCCAACAGATAACGATAACGACGATTGGACTCGTGGGCCGTGCCAAAACCAGCGTACTGCCGCATGGTCCACAGCCGCCCACGATACATATTGGGCTGCACGCCGCGCGTAAACGGCGGCAAACCCGGAAATCCGAGGTCCGCAGTGGGTTCGAAGCCGGTCGCCTCAAGACCCGCGTGGTCATACAGTGGGGCCGCATCGACCTCGCCGCCTCCCGGCTCGCCAGCAAATTGGGGCGATCGCTGCCGCGCCTTAGCCTCGACCGCTTCGAGCCGCTCCCGATACCTGTCCGCGTCCCTGCTCATACCTTGCCCACCAGCCCGTCCCTACCACGCACGGCCGGGTCGGCCAACGCGAGCCACCCGCTCAGGGCTCTGGAAAATGAAAAATGACTTCGTTTTGGCGGATCAGGCCCAGACCGTCCCGCGCGAGGCGTTCCAACGTAGCCGGGTCGTCGCGCAAACCACGCACGGTGGCCCGTAACACGTGGATTTCACGTTCCCTCTCGGCATTTTCGGTGGCTACACCAGCCAGTTCGCGTTCGACGGCACGCAAGCGCGGCAGACCATCCTGGGAGAAGATCATGAGCGGCGCGCCGACCACGGCGAGCCCAAGCAAGCCAAGAGGCAGCAAGGTACGCACCGCCCGCCGTCGGTTTTGCCGAACCGAATGGCTCGGTCCTCCCCGTGCGGCAGCATTCAGCATCACTTTCCCATCGCATCCCGGGCCGGAATGGACAACTTTTCAGCCCTGCCTCAACCACGAAAAAACACCCTCCTTGCAATGGGTTCTGGGCGAGAGGCGAAGGTTTGACTATAGATTACGCCGCGCTGAAGGTACCCAAGCGCATCCACTGGCCGCGTATCGTGCTCAGTCAGCTGATTCTTTCGTGTACTTCAATCTTTTTTTCTGTGTACACCGCATAAGCCATGTCGACCGAACTGATCCGCGGAGAACTCGAGCGCCTTTACTCGCTCGAAGAAATGATGGCCCTGTCGAGCGAACTGCTCGGCTTTGATCCGACGTTCGTCGGGGGAACCGCTTCGTCGGCGTCGTTTGCACGCGCACTGACGAATCACTGCGACGAACAAAACGCAGTGGCGGCCCTGATCGACGCGGTCAATTGCACGCGCGAAGACGCTTCCCCGCGGCTGAGTACGTTGGCCGACGAAGTCCTGCGCGCCCCTGTGGACTTGTCCGCTGGTACGCAGCTCGGCGAGTTTAAGATCTTGCGCAAGCTCGGCGCGGGACCAAACGGGACGGTCTACGCCGCGCAGCATTCACCGAACGACGGCGAGTCGCGCAAGGTCGTGCTCAAGCTTCTTCACACCTCCGCGACGCACGACCGCAGCGCGCTGCACCGTTTTCTCACGCGCACGCGGCTGCTCGCGAGTGTGGCCCACGACTTCTTGCCAGCGAGCCTCCGCGCCGGCTTCGTCGAACAACTCCCCTTTGTCTGCTACGACCTCGTCGAAGGCAAGCCGCTCGCTCCGCGAATTGCGCGAACAGGCGCCTTGCACATCAACGAAGCTCGCCCGCTGATCCACGGTATTGCCGAAGCGATGCGTGCCATTCATCACGCTGGCTTCGTACACGGTGCGATCAAGCTCGAGAACATCCTCGTCGGCAAACACGAAGATGGCACCCCGCACGTGATGTTGGTCGATCCCGGCGGCGACCTCTTGTGGTCGAGTTGGGTCCATTCCGATATTTCGACATCCGGCAGCGATCGCATCAAGGGCATGGCGCCTGAACTGCTCAAGGGCCTCGGCCCCTCCGCCCAGAGCGACTTTTACGCACTTGGCGCCGTTCTCTTCGAGGTGCTCACAGGTAAGCCGCCCTTCGAGGCCAAGAACGCAAGCGAACTGGCGGTCGCTCACCTGTCGAAGACTCCTTCCCTCGCAGTTGATGTCGCCCCGCGTGGATGGGTCGACGCCGCCGTCTCTGATTTGTGCAACAAGCTACTACACAAAGAGCCTGACCATCGGCCGAGTGACGTCGACGCCATCCTCAAGGTGATCGGGCCGATCGAAAAGAGCAAAGAACAGATCAGCGACAGCGACCTGGACAACTTTGTCGACAGCCTCGTCGCCGATCCCACCGACGTGGAGGCCGCGATTGCTCTCGAGCTCACCATCGAGCAGCAGGCCGATCCGACCCGTGTTGCCGATGCCTTCCTCGTAGCAGCCGACCAAATCGACGCCGACGCGATGGCCAAGGAAGCCAGCGAGGGCGAAGAATCGGGCGCCGTCGCCGACATGAAGAGTGAAGCCGCACGCGACCGTGCGCGTGACCTTCAGAAAGGGCTGCTGTTTCGAGCTGCGCGCATCTTCGAAAACGAACTCGAAGACGCCAATCGCGCCGAGACCATCTATCAGCAATTGATGACGCTCGACGCACTGGATCCGGTAGCCTTTACGGGATTCGAGCGAGCGCTCAAGGCACAAGACCGCCTCGTCGACTTGGTCGAGGCACTTCTGGAGCGCAGCGAGGGGAGCGACAGCCACGGCGAGCGTGCCCATTGCCTGAACAAGATCGGACACCTCTACGCGGGCCCGTTAGAGGACCTAGAACAGGCCGTATTCGCCTTCGCCCAAGCGCTCGCGCAAGACGTCCAAAACGACACCTACGCCGACGACCTAGAGCGGGCAGCAGGCGACAACATGACGAGCTGGGCGGAAGCCATGCGCTCGCTTCATGAAGTCAGCGAACACCCGACGATGCCAGACGAGGTCCGCGTTTCGCTCTTCATGCGGCTCGGGCGCTGGTACGAAGTCAAGATTCAACGTCCCGACCTCGCGCTGCCTTGTTACGAATCGGTGCTTGGCGCTGAACCTGCCCACATCGATGCCCTCGATGGCGTCACCAACGTGTACCGTCGAGCCCAGCAATGGCCCGAACTCGTTGGCGTGCTTCTGTCGCGCGCGGAGCGTGCCCTCACCCCAGAACGGAGTCGCGATCTGAGGGCTGAAGCTGCCGATCTCCTCGCGAACCGCTTGGGAGAAGGCGACCAAGCGCGCGACCTGTACGAAGCCATCCGCGAAGAAGACCCCGCCCACGCGGGCGCCGTCGCAGCTCTCGGTGACATCTACCAACGCGACGAGAACTACTCGGCCTACGCCAAGTTGCTCGAAGCGCAGGCGAGCGCCCTGTCGGGAGATCCCCAAGCCGACGCACTCTGTCGAGTCGCCGAGCTGTACGAGGATCGACTCGACGACTTGGCCGTCGCCCAAACACGCTACGAAGCAGCCCTCGAAAGCGCGCCGGGCTCGATGAACGCCCTTCGTGGACTCGACCGCGTTTTCAACCGCACCGGTCGCTATACCGAGCTGCTGGACAATCTCCAGAAGCAGGTCACGATGGCGGCCACTCCGCGGCAACGGATCAATCTGTATGAGCGAATTGCCGGCATTCACGACGAGGAGTTCCTCGATCATGCCAACGCCGCCCTGGCTTTTGAGTCCGTCTTGGACATCGACTCCGCGCACGAGGGTGCGCTCACGGCTCTGATGCGCCATTACCGGGCGCTCGATCGCTGGGACGACGTCATCGAACTGTATGATCGGAACCTACGCGTGTGCACGGAGGATCCCCGGCGCGCGTCGCTGCTCATGGCGCAAGGACGCGCGTTGCTCGACCAAATCGGTTCACCCGAACGGGCCCGAATCGCATACGAGAACGTTCTGCAGCTCGATCCAGAGCACGGTGGCGCACTCGAAGCGCTCGCCCATCTCCGTGCCGCCACCGGCGACGCCATGGCAGCCCTCACGGCCGTCGAGTCGCTCGCTGAGAAGGCCGACTCCGCCGATGCGAAATCCGACCTGTGGATTCGAGCAGCGAAGATCCTCGAAGAACACGGCGACCGAGATGGCGCCATCCAGCGATACAAAGCAGCCCTCGACGCACGGGCCGACAACATCGTCGCCTCCTCGGCCCTGCGCGCGGCATACCTCGCGAGAGGCGATGCCGAAAGCGCGGCGGACCTACTGAGCGGTGACATCGAGCGCACCGAAGGCAAGCTGGCGAGAGCCCGCCTGTACGGTGAGCTCGCGAGGATCAAGCGCAACCGCATGGGCGACATCACTGGCGCGCGAGCCGCGGCAACCAAGGCGCTCGACTTGGACCCGACAAACCTTGAGGCCTTGATGCTCATGGGCGACGTCGCCTTTGAAACGGAGAACATGCTCGAAGCAGCGACGCACTATGGCTCCCTCGCCAACCGCCTCGACGCACTCGATGCCGAGGATGCCAAACGGGTCCTCATGCGCTTCATCGACTCCTTGGCCGCCAGCGGCTCGACCGAGGAGGCCCAAAGCACCATCGACAAGTTACTCGAAGTCGCACCCGATGATCCCCAGGCCCTTCGGCGCGCCGCTCGCGTGCGTCTGGACGCCGGCGACGGCCCGGGAGCTGCCGAGCTCTACCAGAACTTGCACGAAAATTACGCTGGCGAATTAGACGACAAGGATAAGGGCGAAACCCTCCTTCATTTCGGAAAGGCCCTGCGGCTCGCCGGAGAATTCGAGCGCGCGCTCCGTCCGTTGAGCGATGCCGCCGATCTCGCTCCCGACTCTCTCGCGCCACTCGAAGAGTTAGCCGCCGTCTACGCCGATCAGGAGCGCTGGGAAGAGGTCATTCGAATCAAGAAGCGACGCCTCGATGTCGCTGACGGCCACGAGCGCGCCATGCTGCTCGTCGAGATCGGTGAGATCTTCGCCGAGAAACTGAACGAATCGACGAAGGCCTCGAAGAATTTCGCCGCTGCCCTCGAAGAACGGCCCGACGATCGGCGGGTCCTCACCCGACTCATGCGGCTCTATTCCGAAGAGAAGGACTGGGGCAAACTGGTCGATGTCGTGCTCAAGCTCGCCGAAGGCGTCGAAGACACGGCCCAAAAGGCCAAGTACATCCAGACCGCAGCCATCGTCTGCGCGCGGCAGCTCGAGGACTACGACCAGGCTCTACGCCACCTCGACCAGGTTCTCGAGCTCGATCCGGGCAACGCCAACGCCCTGAACGAGGCGATTGGAGTCCGCGAGAGCATGGAAGACTACGAGGGCATGCTCGAGCTGTTGGATCGGGCCTTCGAACAGGCCGCAGGGGATGCGGCCGAGCAACTCAAGCTGCTCGAGAAGAAGGCCAATCTGTACGCGGACAAGCTCGATCGAGCGGCCGAAGCCATCACGACCTTGGAGACCCTGCAGCAACTCGATCCCGACAACGCCGAGCGCACGGCCCGCCTGTTGGGCATGTACACCGCCAACCTCGAAGTGCACCTCGACAAGGCGGTCGCCCTGCACATGGCATCCATCCACCGCGACCCCTTCGACGCTACGCCCTATCGCACCTTGCGGCGTATCTTCACCGAGTGCAAAGACGCCGATGCGGCGTGGTGCCTGTGTCAGGCTCTGTACTGCATGAGTTCGGCCGAGCCTGATGAGGAGCGCTTCTTCCGGCGCATGCGCGCCGAGACGGCGGCCAACGCACAAGAGCGTCTGAGTGATGAGGATTGGATCCACACGCTCATGCACCCATGGCTCGATCCGCTTGTGACCGCGGTATACCAGCTTGTGCAGCCGGCGATCATCAGCCGAAATTCGCAGCCGCTCGAACAACTCGGGTATCAGGAAGCGTTTGCTCTCGACCTGGCGACGCACCCCTATCCGATGTCGAAAACGCTGTATTACGCCGGCGGAGTGCTGGACATGGAATTGCCCCCGTGTTTCCAGAATCCGAATGACGGTGGCGGCATCTCATTCTTGCACACCCAACGGCCATCGATCGTTCTCGGTGCGGCCGCACTCGCAGCGGAATTGCCAACACAAGCCGGCGCCTTCATCGCGGCACGCCACCTGACCTATTACCGCGCGGGACTGTACATTCGCCACCTGGTACCGACAGGCACCGGGCTTCGAACGTGGCTGTTCGCGGCCATCCGACTCATCCACGACACCTTTCCTGTCGCACAGGAACTTGAGAGCACGGTCTCCGAAAACCTCGACGCGATACGAGGACACGTTCGCGGGCCAGCGCGTGACCAGCTCGCGAGCGCCGTCACCAAACTTCTGCAGTCCGGCGCTATCGACTTGAAGCGCTGGGTCGCAGCGGTTGATCTCACGGCAGATCGCGTGGGCTTTCTCGTCTGCCACGACCTTGAAATAGCGAATGAAATGATCCGGGCTTCAGACGAGGCATCGGCCGCCTTGGGCCATCGAGACCGAATTCGGGAGCTATCTCTCTTTTCCGTCGGGCCGGAATACTTTGCGCTCCGAAAGAGGCTCGGCATCGGGATCGAATCATAACTAATTGTATTTAAACACATTTAAAGTCATACATCCGACAATATCCCCACAGCGAAGAAGCTCAGGCCGCACATCAAGTGCACGGATGGTAACGCTCGTATTGACGGGACAATTTCCGTCCTGCTAACGTCGGCACGCTCTGGTCATCAATCGGAGCAACCATACGATGGTCACGACTTAAGTATTTGTTTTCCATGGCTTCATCAACAACCAAAACCAAGCGACCGAATCGATCCGCTTCCAGCGGTGGCAAGAAGACGACTCGTAAACCGACCGTAAAGAAAAAGGCGACGGCGACGAAGGCGTCAACCAGGAAGGCCACGGCGAAGAAGAAGGCTACCGCGAAGAAGGCTCCGGCAAAGAAGGCTACCGCGAAGAAGGCTCCGGCAAAGAAGGCTCCTGCGAAGAAGGCTCCTGCGAAGAAGGCTACCGCGAAGAAGGCTCCGGCAAAGAAGGCTACCGCGAAGAAGGCT
>JAPYTK010000023.1:31242-41445 GCA_029941785.1 Polyangiaceae bacterium
GCGAAGAAGGCTCCTGCGAAGAAGGCTCCTGCGAAGAAGGCTCCTGCGAAGAAGGCTCCTGCGAAGAAGGGCACGGCTCACAACGCCAACTCGCAGAAGGCGCTCGTTCCGCAGGTCGAACTCGCGCCACGCAGCACGGCGTCAGTGGCACCGAGCATTCCCATTCCGGTCCGCGAAGTCGAACGCGTGCCAACCTTGGACGAGCGCGCGCATACGATTGATGCACGACTTCGTTCGCAGTCCGCCGACTTCCTCAGTCAATACGACGAGAATGTCGATATGTCGTGGATCTACCACGACACCGCCCTCGAAGGTGTCGTCTACACCTTCACCGAACTGACAACAGCCTTCCGGAGCAATGAGGTGACCGTCGTGGATTCGAGCGTCATGCCCATCTACGACGCCATCCGACGGCACAAGGCCGCGATCGCCTTCGCGCGCGAACTGGCCGGACGCAAGCGATTCACCGTCAATGTCGATCTACTGAAGGAGCTGCACTCCCTCTTCTGTCCCGACGATGGCGACGCGAAGATGGTCAAGTACCGGCGCGAGATCCCGCAGCACCGCATGTACTTTCATGAATACGCGGCGCCAGACAAGATCGCTCATCGGGTTCGGCTCACCCTCGACTGGCTGGCTGACCCCGAGACGAAGAAGAACGTGTCTCCACTCCGCATCGCAGCGAAGGCCCACTACGACCTTGCGTGCGTCTATCCCTTCGCGAAGAGCAGCGGCAAGATCGCCCGCCTCATCATGAACATCATCTTGATGCGCAACGGCCTGCCTCCCGCGATCATCCACGCGACGGAACGCCAGCGCTACTACGAGACCCTCAAGGCACCTACTGCGGCAAACTTGGTCCAGATGCTCGAAGACACACTGAATAATTCGCTTTTGAGTATCCAGAAGATGCTCGATGACAGAAGCCAGCGTGGCGGCGATTGACCGAGCGTATGCGACGTCTTCGAACGACCCATACCGCACTGTACATGACGGCCTTTGCCTTCACCGGTCTTGGTTTGCTCGCGTGTGGCGGTGACGAAACCGCGCCGCCGCCGCCGCCCGCCCCCGCCTTCAACGACAAGACGCTCTCGACCTTCGAGCTTGGACCACAAAGTTCGACCACGCCCTTCGGATTCGAGCTCGGCAACGGTGCTCTCGGGTTCACCATTCACTCTCAATTTCCGCTTCACGCGGGGTTCGAGTCGCTCAAGGCTCCAAACGGCGAATTCGTCATCGAGTCCGCGTCGATTCCGGGCACCGACGCGAAATTTCGCGCCTACCCGGTCTTCGCGGACGTCACGGGTCCATACGACGTTCTCGCCGGCGTGCCCCAGAGCGACGCGCCGAGCGCCATGCCTCCCGTAGGGGGCTACTGGGAACTTACCCTTCGCGACCAAATCGGTACGCCTATCGCCTTGGACAACGTCCGAGTGTTGGTACGCTTCTTCAAGAGCGGAAAGTTCGATGGCGGCCGCGTGGACGTCAACGCCTTCATCGCTGGCACGAGCACCGACCAAAGCGGTGCACTCGAGCGGCTACAAACGGCCTTCACTGACTTTGCCGGACTCACGCTCGGAAACATCGAGTTCTTCGACCTCGAACAAGCTTCGGAGATCATCGACGACGAGGTCGAATTCCGCGAACTGCTTCGGGGTACGGCGGATCAAGTCGGGCCAGATCCCGCATTGAACGTGATGTTCGTGAAGGACATGAGCAAGCTCTTCGCAGTGGGCAAGGCCGGCGGGCAGCCCGGACTTACCACGTGGCACGGTAGCTACATTGGCGGCATTGCCGTGGAAACATCGAGTGACCCCGTGCTCGACAGCCTCGTACTGCGACATCAAGTCGGCCATATGGCGGGGTTGTTTCACACCACGGAGCGGACGGACGGCGCCATCAAGGGACTGACCGACGCGCTCGCGGACACCGACATCTGCGACGACACGCTGCAGCTGAATTTCTGCCCTGACTCGGCGAATCTGATGTTCCCGATCCCCACCTCCAATTGGTCTGGCTTGCTCACCCCGAGCCAGATTACCGTCGTACAGGGCAGCGCCCTTTACATCGGAGACGACGGCCAAGAGGTCGAAAACCAAGCTCAAGCCCACCACGATGCACATCCCGTCGATCTGCAAACCAGCGGCCCAGCCAGAGCACAATGGCAAACAGCGAACGAGGGCACGGGGTCGATCCGGAGTTGGCGCGCTGAGGCCAGCAAGCTCCGACCGATGCTGCAACATGATCTGCTGAGCTTTTGTGGCCACAGCACCATGGCCACCCGCACGACAGCCCCTCAAGAAACACAGCCCCTTCGTCGCATCGCAGCCGATCCCAACTGCCCGTCTTACGTTCGCCGACGGGCCGCACAACTACTCGCGCGGCCCTAGCGCTCCCGAAACGGTGACGAGCATCGGAGCCTGCCGCTGCCGCGCTTCAGCAGCCCCGTCGAAAGCCCTCCACGAGCTGCTCCGAAGCGGTGTACGGATCGACTTGCCTCTGAGCGACACTCTGCACAGCTGCTTCGAGCTGCTCGCCCATGACGGAGACGGCGTGCTCAATGAGGGTGTTGCGTAGCTGCGTGCGCATCGCCTCGCGCAGACGACTCAAGCGACGAGCTTGGCCCGCCTCCGTGCCCATCAGCCAGCGATGGTGCGCCTCAAGATGGTCGAGAACCTCCTCGACCCCCTTCCCCTTGGTCGCGACACACATGTCGATGGGCGGGCTCCAGTCGCCCTCCAAACCGACCCCAGTCGTAGGAGCGACATGCCGGTCCTTCTTCGCGCCACAGGCCGCATGAGGGCCATGATGGCCATGCGTTGCGCCATGTCCCGCGGTTTTCGAAGACCCAGCCACCGTTTGACCAATCGAGATCATCACCTCGATCTGCCGCGCGGTGATGTCCGCCCCATCCCGATCGGCCTTGTTGACGGCAAATACGTCCGCACACTCGAGCAGCCCGGCCTTGATCGCCTGGATGTCGTCCCCCATGCCAGGTGCCATCACGACCAAGGTGGTGTCGACCGTACGCGTCACCTCAAGTTCATCCTGCCCTACGCCGACCGTCTCGACGAGTACCACGTCCGCTCCCCAGGCATCGCACACGCGAATGAGATCGGCGGCGGAACGAGACAACCCACCCAGCGCTCCGCGCGTCGCCAGCGAGCGGATGAACACGCCATCATCACCGTGATGACGCTGCATTCGAATGCGATCACCCAAAATGGCGCCACCGGAAAACGGACTCGTTGGATCGATGGCGAGTACGGCGACCTTCATGTCCTTCGCACGCAGGGACGCGATCAGGTGGTTCGTCAGGGTGCTCTTACCCGCGCCCGGCACGCCGGTGATGCCGACCGTCCACGCTCGGCCGGTATGGGGAAACAGCTGTTTGAGCAAATCGCGGTACGGCCCCACCGCGTCGTCGACCAAGCGACAGACACGCGCGAGGCTGCGAAGCTTTCCCTCGACCACGCCACGAGCCAAAGGGTGCGCTGGCAGCTGTTTATCCTTCGTGCTCAACTTATGCTCCCCCCGCATCGAGCGCGGCATCCCACCGGGGATGCATCAAACCGCCGCTGCATCAACTCCCTAGGCTGTCCTTGAGTTCGGTCGTCAAGCCTTGCAAGACCTTCTTCGCGTCGCCGTACACCATCATCGTGTTGTCTCGCTCAAAGAGTACGTTCTTCACGCCCGCAAAGCCCGCGCCGAGGCCACGCTTGACCACGAACACCGTCTGGGCGTGATGCACCTCGAGGATGGGCATCCCATAAATCGGGCTCGTCTTGTCGTCGAGCGCCGCGGGATTCACGACATCGTTGGCCCCGATCACCAAGGCGACATCCGTCGTGGGAAAATCGGGGTTGATGGCCTCCATTTCTACGAGTTGTTCGTAGGGGATGTCGGCCTCCGCAAGCAGAACGTTCATGTGACCCGGCATCCGCCCCGCCACGGGATGGATGGCGTAGCGCACATTGCATCCGTTCTTCTCCATCAGATCGGCCATCTCGCGCACAGCGTGCTGCGCCTGGGCAACAGCCAATCCATAACCGGGCACGACGATCATGGACGTCGCGCTCTCCAGGATCATAACCGCCTCCTCGACGCCGCATGAGGTGACATTCTCGTACTCGCCGCCGCCGCCGCCGGCGCTGCTGTCGTCGCTGCCGAAACCACCAAAGATGACGTTCGCGAGAGAGCGGTTCATCGCCACACACATGATCTTGGTGAGGATCAGTCCGGCGGCGCCCACCATGGCGCCGCTGATGATGAGCACGTTGTTGCCAATGACGAAGCCCGTCGCAGAAGCCGCCACGCCCGAGTAGGAGTTGAGCAGCGAGATGACCACCGGCATGTCCGCGCCACCAATCGGGATCACAAGAAGCACGCCGAGCACGATGCTCGCGCCTGCGAGGATCATGCAGAGCTTGGCCATTTCGGCGGTCGCGGTCACATCGAAGGCTAGGCAACCGCTCGTCACGACGGCCCCGATGACGAGCGCCGCATTGATGAAATGTCGCAGTGGCAACATCAAAGGTCGGCCGGGAATACGCCCAGCGAGTTTGAGGTAGGCGACGAAACTGCCGCTGAGCGTGACACCACCGATGAAAATCGAGAGGGCCAAGGTCACCGCCGATGCCCCACCATTCTGTCCCGCCGTCGTGAGATGTTCGGCCACGGTCGCCGACTGGGAGCCCGCCTTCTCGATGACCTCAGCCCACAGAACCGAGGCCGCCACAACCGCTGACGCCGCGCCACCGAAGCCGTTGAAGATGGCGACCATCTCCGGCATCTTCGTCATCGGCACGCGCATGGCCGCCACCCCGCCGATGAGCCCACCGCTCACCACGCCGACGAGCAGCCACTGGAAACTGACTATCTGATACTCGACCAGCGCTCCGACCACCGCGAGGAGCATGGCGACCGCCGCCAGGGCGTTTCCCGCTCGAGCCGTTCGAACGCGGGTAAGCCGCTTGAGACCGACGATGAACAACACCGCCGACAGCAAGTAGATGAGCTGAGCTAATTGTTGTCCGCTCATCGTTTCTTCTTTCCACCGAACATGGCGAGCATGCGGTCTGTCACCAAGAAGCCGCCGACCACGTTGATCGTCGCCATCGCGACAGCCACGCAACCAAGAATCGCGCTGATCCTTGGGTCAGATGTTTGGCACGCGGCATAGATCGCGCCGACGATGGTGATCCCACTGATCGCGTTCGCTCCAGACATCAAGGGAGTATGCAAGGTCGGTGGGACCTTGGTGATGATCTCAAATCCTACAAAGCAGGAGAGTACGAAGACGTAGATACCTACCAACAAGCCGCCCATCAGTCGTCTCCTTCTTTCTCGGCCTTCGGCGCCAGCGCGGCGGCAGTCGGCCCGTGGCACACATCACCCGCATGCGTGAGCAGGCAACCGGCCGTCACCTCTTCTTCGCGGTCGATCTCAAGCGCGCCGTCCTTGACAATGTGCTTGAGCAGCGCCCACACGTTGCGTGCGTAGAGCAGACTCGCATCGCCAGGAACCGTCGCTGGGAGATTGGGGTGGCCCACGATGAGCACGCCGTGCTTCCGCACCTCTGCGCCTAGTTCAGAAAGCTCGCAGTTGCCGCCCTGAGCCACCGCGAGATCGATGATGACGCTCCCCGGTTTCATCTCTTCGACCACGTCTGCGGGGACGAGTATGGGTGCCCGCCTTCCCGGGATGAGCGCCGTCGTGATGACCACGTCGGCCTCGAGCAGATGCTTGCGCACAATCTTCTGCTGTTCGGCCAAGAACTGTTCGCTCATCTGCTTGGCATAGCCGCCCTTGCCCTCGCCGCTCTCTTCGATCTCCGGCAAAGGAATGAACTTTCCGCCCAAGGACTCCACCTGCTCTTTGACGACGGGGCGAATGTCGGACGCTTCGACCACTGCGCCGAGCCGTTTGGCCGTCGCGATAGCCTGGAGGCCCGCTACGCCAGCGCCCATGACCACCACGCGCGCCGGTCTGACCGTGCCCGCTGCCGTCATCAAGAGAGGGAAGTACTTCGGCAGCCGAGCAGCCGCCATGAGCACCGCCTTGTAGCCAGCGAGGCTGGCCTGTGAACTGAGCGCGTCCATCTTCTGCGCCCGCGTGATCCGGGGCACGAGTTCCATCGACAAGCTCGTCACCTTGGCGTCGGCGAACGCGGCGGCCAAATCGAGGTTGTCGTAGGGCGCGAGCATGCCAATCACCGCCGCCCCCTCCTTCATCCCGGCCGCCTCCTCGATGGTCGGCGGCGCGACCTTCAGGACCACGTCCGCATGTTCCCAAGCCTCAGCGCCGCTGTCGGTCAGATTGGCCCCCGCCACCTCGTACGCAGCGTCGAGAAAGTGGGCGGAGACTCCCGCGCCCCGTTCGACCACGGGCTCGAGTCCTCCCGCAACCATTAGTTTTACCGTTTCCGGTGTGGCGGCCACGCGAGTTTCGCCGTCAGCACATTCCTTGGGAATAAAGACCTGCATACAAAGACCCTTCGTCCGCCCCCCAACACGAATGATGGGGCCACCTTAGTACAGTTGCTGGCTCCTTGACCAATCCGTAGATAAACGACCCACTGGGCCTCACGTCACACCGTGAGGGGAGCCTGGCGAAGTCCGTCAAAAACCTCTCTCGACCAAACGCTCGATCGTGCGTGTCGACATCGTCCCGGCAATGACATCTGGATCGGCCAGCAAGGCCTGATGCAAGGGAATGTTCGTCCGAATCCCCACGATGATGAACTCGTCGAGTGCTACCCGCATCCTGGCCATCGCTTCCTCGCGCGTCGCACCATAGCTCACGAGCTTCGCGATGAGCGAATCGTAGCAACTGGGAACACGCCAGCCGCCATACACGCCCGATTCCACGCGGATCCCGCCGCCACCCGGTGGATGGTACTCCGTGATGAGTCCCGGCCACGGCGCGAAGGTCTTGGGGTCCTCGGCGTTGATCCGGCATTCGATGGCGTGACCCCGAAAGCGCCAGTTGCTCGTGTCGGGCAAGGTCAGCTCTTCGCCCGCTGCCGCGAGAAGTTGCTGTTCAACCAAATCGACGCCGGTGACCATCTCCGTGACCGGGTGCTCGACTTGGATCCGAGTGTTCATCTCCATGAAGTAAAGTTCGCCCTTCTCATCCATGAGAAACTCCACGGTTCCCACCGTGGTGTAGCCCGTGGCCTTCATCGCTGCGCGGATGCGCTCGGCCATGCTGTTGCGCAGTTCACTGCTAAAGCCTGGACTTGGCGCCTCTTCCATCACCTTTTGGTGACGCCGCTGCAGCGAGCACTCGCGCTCGCCCAAAGTCCACACGTTTCCGTGGCGGTCCGCGAGAACTTGAAACTCGATGTGACGAGGATTTTCGATGAACTGCTCGAGGTACACGTCCGGATTGCTAAAACCACGCTCCGCTTCCGTCGTGGCTGTGAGGAAAGCCGCCTCGACATCCGCCGCGTCGCGTACGATGCGCATGCCCCGGCCACCGCCGCCGCCGGCCGCCTTGAGAATCACGGGAAAACCAATTCGTTTCGCCTCCGCCACTGCGTGCTCGGCGTCCTTTAGAACCTGCGTCCCCGGCAACAAGGGCAACCCGAATTTCAACGCTTGCGCGCGCGCCGAAACCTTGTCCCCCCAAATGCGCATCGCCTCGGGGCTGGGTCCGATGAACGTCAGCCGACATCGCGTGCAGAGTTCAGCAAAGCTCGCGTTCTCAGACAAAAAACCGTAGCCGGGATGGATAGCATCCGCGCCAGTAACCTCCGCTGCGGAGATAATTGCGGGCACGTGCAAGTAACTCTTGGCTGCGTCTGCCGGGCCCACGCACACGGCCTCATCCGCAAATCGCACGTGAAGCGCGTCGTTGTCGGCTTCGGAGTGAATCGCAACGGTCGGAATGCCCAACGCCCGACAACTGCGAATGATGCGCATCGCGATCTCGCCGCGATTGGCGATGAGGACCTTCTTAAACATCGGTAGACATCAACTGCAGAGGCAGTGGAGCGACGACCCCCCTAGGATTTCGTAATGCGGAACAAAGGCTGGCCAAACTCGACGGGTTTGCCGTTGTCCACCAAAACCTCCGCGATGGTTCCCGCGCAATCCGCTTCGATCTCGTTCATCAGCTTCATCGCCTCAACGATGCACAGGACCTGTCCCTCGCGGACCACACTGCCCACCTCGATGAACGGGGGCGCCTCCGGCGATGGCGCGCCGTAGAACGTACCAACGAAGGGAGAGGTCAACACGACGGAGTTGGCATCCGGGGCTGGCTCTTCGGCTTTCGCCTCGGCCGCTGCTGCCATCGACGCATGAACGCCATGGCCGGTGAGGGTCGGTGGCACGAGCGTCGCTGCTGGCAACGAAGTGACCGCAGGCTCGATGTCGCCACGCCGCAAGCGGATTCGGGCATCACCTTCACGATATTCGAACTCATGAACGTCCGCGTCAGCGAGCGTCTTGAGCAGTTGACGGAGTTTCTTCAGGTCAATGTTCATAGCGACGGTTCGGCGCTGAACCCTAGTCGAAGGCGCGCGCGGTCCACAACGAGAAAGACGGGTAAGCTCGCATCCTTGAAGAAGCAAAAATGATGCGCCGCGGCATGAGGAGACAAGTGCGTCATCATGCGTGGATGCATGTCTTCATATGTGATGCGTTCACCCGAAGCAGATACCGAGCGAGTCCGACACTCGCATCGGGCCTAAGCGCCAGCGCGATGAAGTAGTCGTCGTCGAGCACCCGCACAACCGTGGTGAGCCCCTTGGCCGTCACGCTAAACTCTTGGGTCTGGCCTCCCTCGAGCATCGCTAACGCGTGTTTGAGGGATTTGAGCACCACCCCGAGCTCGATGCCGACGGCATCCGGATCCACGGTGGCGGCATCGACCGCATAGCTCCCTAGTGCGATTCCGTCGAGGCCCATCACAACCGAAGCCACGCCGCCCTCGACGCCCTCCACCAATTCGCGCAAGATCGCTCCGAACATGCTGGCGACCTTAACTCGGAATTGCGCCGTCGTCGTGCTCGATGGGCGGCTCGATGGCCCCTTCGGGCGAGCGGCGCATGCAAGTTACTGTTTTTACACAACTTGTTGATAATTTCGAGGCACTTGCATCCGCGAATCGACCGCGCGATGCTGTTCGTGAGCCTCGTCTGTGTTCTCCCTGCTTGACCGGTCTTAGCTCGAACGATTAAGTTGCTGGCCCGAGCTTGGTGGCGCCGTTCCATCGCATCTCGCGAACAAGGCGCCTCGTTTCCCGAGCCACAAAAAGGACGAACAACTCATTATGCGTGCACGAGCCGGGGATCCACCTCGCACCATGCCACAGAAAGTCTTGGCCGGACGCGCGGTCGATCCGCTCCTCAAAGGGGATCTCGTTCGCGTCAAGGTCGACCAGGTCATTCTGTCGCGAGCGCCTTCGCGGGCCATTTCGGAAGCCATTGCCATGGGCATGACCAAGGCCGTCCCCGAAGTGACCATTGCCTACGACGGTACGGCCGTCAGTGACACCAGCACCCAAGCAGCGCTCGCCGCCGGAGAGGCAAGTACGGTGTCCTCCGGCTTCCCCGCGCACGGTGTCTTGCTGGCCCGCTCAGGCATCGGCTATCCAGCGCCGGTCCACATCGAACGTTTCGCAGCGCCCGCCCGGCTCGCGATCACTGACAATCCACGCCTCGCGCCCGTCGGTGGCGTCGGCATGTTCTGTCTCTGCGTGTCCGCGGCACAGCTCGGCGAAGCGATGGCCACTGGCCACATCTGGCTCAGGCCACCACGCAGCATTCAGATCCACCTCTCGGGCAAGACCCGGCCCTTCGTGTGCGCCCGCGATGTCGCATTGGAACTGATTCGCATCGGCTTGCGAGACATGGTCCGAGACATCGAAGAACGTCATCACGCGCCGGTCGTCCTCGAATTCGCCGGCCCCAGCGCGCGGATGACGAGCGTCGGAAATCGCATCGTCCTGTGCGGCATTGCCCACCAGGTGGGCGCCGCGGCAGCGTTGTTCATCAGCGACGACAAGACCGAGGTCTTCTTGCGCGATCAGCGACGTTCAAAAGCACATCGTGCGCTCATCCCTGATCCCGGGGCACCGTGCGAAGAAGTGCTCACTATCGATCTGGCCACGGTGGATCCGCTCATCATGGATGAGACGGGCGCCGTGCGTACCGCCCGAGAGCTAGCTGGCAAACCCGTCGAGCAGGTCGTATTG
>JAPYTK010000024.1 GCA_029941785.1 Polyangiaceae bacterium
GAGGAGAAGTGGCCATGCACGGCTCAGATTGCGGACCATGCTCTACCTTCTCCCGCGAGGCTGGGCCGGTGGCCAAGTCCAGCGCGAGACGGAGGGCTCCCGCCCGGTCGTCAGGAACGACCAAAGCGCAAGGCGAGGCCGAGCCACCCCTTGGCGAGATAGGCCGCGTTGAGCGCGCCGTAGAGCCAAAAATACACCTCGAAATGTCCCCACAGAGCGAAGATCCAGATGTGGCTCGGATAGTGGCCCAGGAAGCGTAGAAAGGTCATGAGATGCGTCATCCATCCCGCGATCGTGGAGGGAGGCGGCTGCTCTTCGTCACTTTCGTGGTGGGCCGCCGTCGGCGTCTCCTCCCCGCAGATGGTCGGGTGGCGCACGAAGCTCGTCAGCGACAGCGCGGCGGCGACCACCACGACGACGCCAACCGTTGCGAGGAGAAAACGAACATCACCCGCAGGCCAGGCCGTCGCGTCCCAGCCGAACCCGCCGCCCCGCCAGGCCCGCAGACCCAGGGCGGCCGCCAAGAGAATCGCCTTGAGTTCGTCCGTGAAGAAATCGAAGAGATGCCCCTGAGGACTCGCGATTTTCTTGTGACGAGCCAGCATGCCGTCCGCACAATCGAACAAGTAACTGAGTTCGATCACGAAAACCGCGTAAAGCCCACCCCGAACGTCCCCCATGAGCGCCAACATGGCCGCACCCACCACGAAAATGGCGGCGTTGAGCAAGGTCAGTTGGTTGGGTGTCACCCCCGTCGGCGACAGCACGTTCACCACGACGGCGGCCATGGGCCGCATCACGTAACGATTGAAGATCTGATCGTGGCGCTTGCGCGTCGCGCGATAGATTTCAAGCGCTCCCATCGATCCCCTGGCTCAGCATCCCTCAGTGGTGTTTGTGGGGCGTGGACGGGTGGGAAGGGTTAGCGGGCCTCGCCGACGGCCCTGGGACCACAGGAGGCGCAAGAGGCGCCGCAGGAGGCGCAGCAGACGCGGCGGGCGCCGACGCGGCCGCCGAGGCGCTCGCGGCCGGTCCGCTGTCACCGGACAGAACCGAAACGACGTCGTCCGCGACCTGCTCGGCAAAGGTCTTGCCGACCTTCACGTACAGGCGCGTCTGCTCGCTCTTCGCGAAGTAGACATCTTTCGCTTTGGCGTCCGCAGGATCGGCTGACTGCTTGAAGATCTCGACGAACCCGATCGCGTTTTTCTCGCTGCTGTAATCCACGCGCAACACCTGTTTGGCACCGTCGGGCAGGGCCTCGAGATAACCGTTGGGACGCAAACGGTCGAGCTTGCTCAGCCAGTTCCCCGCGGTCTCGTCGTTGCGGTCCTTGTCCGACGGATCCGCCCAGAACCGACGCCCCTCGGTTCCCGCACGCACGATCACCCGCTGCTGGTCGCCCGCCTTGATCGTCGCGCTCGCCACGTCCGTGGTCTTCCAGCCGTGCATCGCACTCTCGCGCAAGCGTGTCGCCCCTCCTCCGAGATCGCGCACGAAGCTCGCTTCGATGACGAACACTCGTTTCGTCGCGCTATCGCGGACGTAGCGATTGCCGCTGCCTGGCGTCGCCTTGCCGACAACCAGTTCGTGAGACTTGCCGGCCACGGTGACGGTCAGCGTTCCCTCGGGCTTGTCGAGCCCAAACTCTTCCTCCCGCTCCGGGCTCACCTCGCCAACCGATAGTTTCGCTCGCAGAGAGGCGAGCTTGTCGATAATCTTTTTTCCGTTTCGGACGGAAACGAAGGTCACCGGCTCGACAGGTTTGGGCTTCGAGACGGGATGCCCCTTGGGCTTCTTGTCGTCCGCCTTCGGCTTTTCCTCCGCTGCCTCATCGGCCTTCGCCTCGACGACAGGCTCGATCTTGCCGAGAAAATAAGCGCCCTCCGCGTCCTTCTTTTGCTCGAGCGTCACGATCTTTCGTTTCGCCACGTACCGGACGAGCGAGACTTGCTCCGGCTTGCCCTTCCACAGTTGTACTTCGCCCGGCTCGAGCGGCTTGGCGTCGTCCTTGGAAGGATCGGATTCGACGAAGGCCCACCCGGCTGCAATGAGCAGCAAGACGATGTGTACGGCCAATCTCTTGAGCTGCTTCATGCCGTCTCCTCCTCGTCCCCGTTCTCGCCCGCGTCATCCTGTGCCTCGTCGGAGTCAGACTCCTCGTCGGCCTCGGCGGGCTCGTCAGCGGCCGCCTCCTCGCCATCACCGGGCGCGTCGTCACTTCCGTCCGCATCGTCAGCCTTCACCCTCGAACGAGGAGCAGGCCGGCTCAGCTTGCGGCGGCGCCGCCGCGTGGAGAACAGACCCAAGCCGAGAAGCAGCGACGGCACGCCGAGAACGGCCGTGTAAAACCAGGCCTGATCTTCGGCCTTGGTGTGCACGATGCGCACGTCCTCTTCCTCGCTGATCTGCCCGCTGAAGCTCTCCTCGCCGCCGAGCCAGCGGACCGCTTCCACGAACAGCAAGCGATTGGCCTTCATGAAATCGATGTAGCGGTCAGACAACATATCGGCGTCACCGAGAACAAAGCTGCGCATTTCCGGTGCGGACTCGCTCTTGTCCTTCTTGGCGCTGGGACGCCAAACCGCCGCGGCGAGGTTGTAGGTCGCCTTTTTCTCCTTGGCCGTGTTCTCAGCCGCTTGAGCATCGAAGCGCAGGTTGTCGTTTTCGTCGATATAACTCCCGGTCGGGCTCTTCACCGTGAAGTCCACCCGCAGGCCCTTGTCAGCATTGGGCGCCTTGTCGATCGAAGCCGAACCGCCGAAGAGCACCGCTACACCACGAGCAGAGTTCTTGCTCAAGGTCGACACCGAAGCGTGCGAACTGAAGCGCTTCGCGACCAAGATCTTACGGTCGGAGTCGTTGCGCTTGGCCCTCACCATGACCTTGTCGTTGAGCACGAGCGAGGGCTTCCACGCCAAGCCTACGACGGCCGCGAGCGGCGCGAGATCCACCTTGGCCTCGGGATCGAGGGCCAGAAAGAGCTTCCCGCCTCTATCTACGTACTGACCGAGGGCCGCGACCTCCGGGTCGGTGAAGCGCTCGGTCGGACCGAGCACGATCACCAGATCGGCATCCTTTGGCACTTCGTTGCCCAAGCCCTGCGCTGGACCGAGATTCTTGATCCCGTAGTGCTGAAACTCGAGCAGCTTGCGCATCCCCCGCACCGTCCGCCCGCTCTTGACGTCGTTGACCTCGTTGATCTCGCCGTGCCCGACCGTCAGGTAAACCGTGCGCTTGCTTCGGCGGGCCTTGATCAACGCCTTCTGAAATTCGCCGTCGAGCTTGCGCAGCTTGCGCGCCGCCCGAGCGATCTTGTCACCGATGTCGATGGTCTCGCTCTTCTTCTCGCGCACCAGGACGATGACGCCATCCCGCCGCACCTTGTGCTCTTTGGCGAGCTTGGGCGAGAGCATCATGTCGTGCACCTCGATATCGAGATTGCCGGCCCGTTGATTGAGGTCCTGGAGGTAGGCGACCACCTTGGGCCTGGCCTCGGAGTGAGTCGAAAAGAAGGCCAGGACCTTCATCGGCTCCTCGAGGCTCGCCACCATTCGCACCGTGCTGTCGCTCGGGGCCGCCACCCTGAAGAACGAGTAGTCCTTGCTCGTCTTGGTCTGGGTCGCGGCGTAGGTAAACAACGAACCGTACACCGCCGCGAGCGATACCGCCGCACCCGCCACCATCGCGGCCACGACGCGGCCCGACTCGACCCGCTCGGCCCGCAGCATCGAGCGACGCGCCAGCTCGCCGAGGATGGTCGGGATCATGCTCAAGGCGATCAGGCTCACCCACAGCACGGTCGCAAGATCGCCGATTCGATCGGCCTGGGATCCGCCGGGCAAGTCGATGCCCAAATGCCCGCGCCCCCACTCCGAATTAGCGGCGTAGATCGCCAACCCGAGCAAGCCTATCGCCGCCGCGATCGCCAAGCCGCGCGCCGCAGGACGCCGCTCCTCGCGCGCCGCCATCAGCACCCACAGGCGCTGGCCAAAACACGCGACGAGAAGCAGCACTCCTAGACCGGTCAAGAGTTTCGCCAACCCCTCTTGGGTGTCCACGACCCGAAGGCCGAGCAAGAGCATCAGCCAACTCAGCAGGGTGCCGACGAAGGCCCAGCCGCTCAGCCCCTCCGCGGCGCGCTCCGCTTCCAGGCCATCTTTGGTATCTACTGCCATCGTCGTGCCTCCAAGGTCTTGGTCGTCGCGAGCAAGAAGAAGAAGCACACGATTAGGTAGTACACGACGTTCTCGAGACGAAGCACCCCCGTCATGAAGTCGCGCTGGCGCAGATGATGAATCGCCAAGCCGTTGAGAAAGTCGGTCACCGGAGGTTCGGTCATCTTGGCCAGCAGCCACAAGAGCACGAGCGCCCCCATGATCACCGCACCCAAGATCGCTGCCACCACCTGCCGCTTGGCCAAGGCCGAGGCGAAGATTCCGACCGACGCGGTGGCCGCTCCGAGCAACAGCACGCCGAGATACCCGGTCGCGATGTGGCCAACGCTCACCTTGCCGTTCACGAAAATGAGCGCGGGCATGTAGACCGTAAGGCCCGTGATGATCGCGATCATGCCGAACACGGCCAGGAACTTACCGAGCACCAAATCCCAGTCGCGTATCGGCGAGGTCTTGAGCAGCACCAGGGTACCCTGCTCTTCCTCTTGGGCGATGAGACGCATGCTCAAGGCGATGCCGATGATCATCGTCACGCCGGTGATCCCGTTGAAAAACTGATTGAGGACCGTCGCGCTGAGCCGCTTGGCCCCCGGCTCCCCCAAGGCCTTGGCGATGAACCAAACGCCGTCGATGAAAAGAGCCGCCGAGGCCGCCACCCAGCCAAGCGGCGAGCGGAAGTAGGCCCGCATTTCGCGGCCTGCGATCAAGAGGATGTGACTCATGAGGACACCTCGCCTTTGCTGGTCAATTCGATGAAGACGTCCTCGAGCACCCGTGGCCGTTCGATGCCGTACACGTCGATGTCCGCGGCGACGAGAGCACGACACACGGCGTGACGCACTTCGACATCCGCGGTGACCTTCAAGCTGATGGTCCCCTCGTCGAGGTCGGGATGGTCGATCGCTGCCACGCCACGAACCCCATCGATCCCTTCGAGCACGCTCGTCGCCTCAGCGAGCCGCGTGCTGGGGTCCGCCTCCGCGCCCCCTGCGATGAGCACAATGACGGCCTGCGTTCCTTCGGAGCCACGCTCGGTCAACTCACTCTCTGATCCCGCGGCGACAATCTCGCCATCGCGGATCACGATGAGCTGGTCACAGGTCTCGCTGATCTCGCTGAGGATGTGGCTCGACAGGACTGTGGTGTGCTCCCCCCGAAGCGAGCGCACCAGCTCCCGCATCTCGACGATTTGCACTGGATCCAAGCCACTGATCGGCTCGTCCAAGAGCAGCAACGTCGGCTTGTGCACGATGGCCTGGGCAATACCCACGCGCTGCCGAAAACCGTGCGACAGCGTCCCGATGATCTCGCTCGACCGGTCACCCAGATCGGTCTGCTCGATCGCCTCGGCAACGAACTTGTCGACGCGGGACGACTTGACCCCGCGCAACTTGGCGGCAAACCCGAGATATTCCCGCACGCCCATCTCCTCGTACAGCGGCGGGCGATCGGGCAAATACCCAATCTTCGGCCGGAGCCGCTCGGGCTCCTGTACCAAGTCCACCTTGTCGACAGTCATCGTGCCGCTCGTGGGGAGTAAATCGCTCGCCAGCATGCGAAGGGTGGTCGTCTTGCCCGCACCGTTGAGCCCGAGCAAGCCGACGACCTGCCCTTTCTCGATGCTGAAGCTGAGTGGACCGACCGCTTTCGCGTCGCCGTAATACTTCGTCAACTCTCGTATCTCGATCACGCCGCCTTCTTACCCTGCTCGGAGCCGGGCGCAAGCCCTGCCGTGCGGGCCGGGCCAGTACAAAAGAAAGAAGGCCACCCCGCCGGCGGCCCTCTCTCGCTGTCGACCCACGCTCACGCCCCCGTGGGAACGCCGCAAAGCCTGCCCGCTGGCCTCAGGACAGGTCGATCTCGTTCTCGGTCGCGATCGGATAGAGTTTGACGTTCTTGTCATCCTCGATCTTCGCAAACTTGCGGAACCACTTGTGGATCATGCTGTTGCGAATCGCCACGCCGCTGTCCGAGAGTTCCAAGGTGTTCGGATTGACCTTCCGATACTTCAGCGTATCGGTCGTGCCACCGATGGTGCGGTTGCCCTTGATGCCGTTGCTCGGATTGGTCTGAAGGAGCATTTGGCCGACCGACCAGTGATCCTTGCCCATGGCTGCGTTGTAGGTGGGCGTACGACCGAAGTCGGAGCCGATGACGACCATCAGCCTATCGGCCAAATCGATGTCCTTGTGAGCAGCCGCCTTCCACAGCGCGTCAACGCCTCGCAAAAGCGAATCGAGAGCGTTGGTCGTCCCCTGGTCGCTGTTGCCGTGGGTGTCGAAACCGCCGCGTGACATCGTGGCGGATTGACTCAGACCGGCCTTGAACGAAGCCAAAATGATCTTCGCCTGCCGTTCCATGCCGTTGCCGAGTGGCTCGAGGTACTTGAGATACTCGTCCAGACCCGCGATCTCGCCCATGCCGAGGCGCGAGGTGTACAGCAGATCCATCGCGTTGTTGATGCGAGGAAGCTTCTGGTCGTCGCGCATCACCTCGGTCCGAGCCGTCAGGGCTTCGCGGATCCGAATCATGCTCTTGTCGCTGAGGTACTTCTCGCTGTCCTCGTTGTTCGGGGTGACGCGATTCGGATAGATAAGCGCCTGAAGGGCGGCGGTGTTACCGATGCGCGTCGGAGCCACGACACCACCGGTATAGCTGTAGCCACCGTTGGTGATGAAGGTCATGGGCAGCTTGCCCGCGACCGCGCCCGCATAGAGTGCACCGAAGCACGGTGTGTTCTCTGTCAGACGTCCCGAGAAGGTGTTTCGCTGGCCCGTATCATGACCGTTCGTCTCGCAATCGATGCCGCGAATGACGGTGGTCATGGGGTGATACGTGTCGAAGAACTCCTTGCTGAACGGAACGACCGGGGCGTACTCGATGTTGCCAGCAACACCGATGTCCCCTTCGGCAAAGTCCAAGTTGACCGCGTAGTCCTCGGAGTTGATCGTGTCGCCCTTGGGGTCGCAAAGGTGGGTGTGCTCCCAACCTCCGCCAGCGCTGACGAACACCCAGAACAGGTCCTTGTCACCGGCATTCGCCAGCTTCGACATCGGCACTCCGGAGCTGACCACGCCAAGGCCAGCTACCGAACACATCTTGATAAAATCACGTCGTTCCATAGTAATTAGCCTTCTTTTCTACTCGTACAAGAATCTGTAATCGGACAGCATGTAGGTCAGGACGGCCATCCACGACCGGACGACATATTTGTCGTCACTAACCAGTTGACCGTCTTCGTCGTAAGGAATGCTCGTGGAAGGATCGGCGAGAGCACGACAATTGTTCGGCAGATCCGCTGAGGTGGGCTCGTATTCGGGCTCCTCGTCGTCCTCCGGTTGCTCGTAGGCGAGCGCAGCATTGCCTTCCTTCCAGGTCTCAACAAAGAGCTGATAGGTCCGCTCGACCTCGGGATGTTCCACCGTGTAGATCTCGCCGAGCACGTGCTGGTGCAGGTGCACGATGATCTCCTTGATGCCATCTTGAGCCAAAGCGATGGGCAAGCCACCCTCCGTCTCAGGCTCGAGAGCGAGCGGGTCGTGCTCCTCGCCACCGAGCTCGACCAAGGGGAACAGCTTGCGCTTATCGTCGTCGCGAGCGAAGTCGGCGGGAACCGCCTTGCAGGCCATCTGCACGGCCATTCGCTGCGCCACCGAGGCCATCAGGCCATTGGGATCCGTGATGCGCTTCAGCACGTCGACGGAGTTCACGCCGCCGTAGTACAGCTGAAACTGTCCGAGGCGCGTCAGATCGCGGGGATCGGCAGCCAAGTTCGGGCGACCGTCAGCTGCCAGCCAAGACGTACCGAGCACGGCCTTGATCTTGTGGTGAAGCTGCACGGGCGTCAGCAGGTGGCCCATACCCACCTCGCCGAGCGCGACGGCTTGGGCGTCTGTGACGTCCACCGCGTTCTTGGCTCGGAAGTAGGGACTGAGCACGAGCTCCTTGACGACCAATTTGAGATCGTAGTCAGACTCGATGAACTTGTCGGCGATCGCCCGGAAGGTGTTCGCCTGCATCAAGAAGGACTTGAACTTCGCCTGGTACATCTCGTCTTCGTAGTCGCTGGGCGCCACGAGCGGCTCTTGGCCGGAGAGCCCGCGATACATGTTGTAGACCGCAGCGAGCGCAAAGCGGTCATCCTTGGCGATGCGCGCCGCGACCCAAGTCGTGCCGGTCTTGAGACCCGTGGAGGAGAGCGTCTCGTTGCCGAATCCGGGAGGGAACATCTCGGGGTACCACGTGGGCTCTGCGGTCCACTCGCCGTCTTCCAAGATGGCCGCGAGAGTGCCACCGATGGGGTCGATTTGTGCGTGGCATACGACACAATTCGGATCGTCGCGCGTCGGATTGATCAAGTTCGATGCCGTCTGGTCGATCGGCTGCGTCGCGGTGCGCAAGATGTCCGTACCGAGGAACCAATACCAGATCATGCGAGAGCGATGACGGTTGCGGTTGGTCGGCGTGGTGTTGTGCACCGTCCACAGAACCCACGAGGTCAAGACGCCCGAGTGAGGGAAGTCCGGCAAACGCGCCTCGGCGAACTCGAGCGGGTCGGACGCACTCTTGAAGGTCACTTCGTCCTGGACGCCGAAGGAGCGTGCCGAGAGCGGCGTCACCATCATGTAGTCGGCCGTCAGAATCTCGGTGAAGGGTCGACCTTCGCGTACGACGTGAGCGATCAGCTCGAGCGGTTCGCGGGCAAGGGAGACATCGGTGAATCGCTCGAGATCCCCGGTGCTCGCCAGACCGTACTGAGACAAGAGGCTCTTGTCGGCCGTCTCGTACCACATCGGGTAGGCATAGGGCCCGTCCATGAGTTGATCGGAAGCGCCGTCGAGGTAAAAGTCGGTTCCGAACAGGTCGTTGTACATGACCTTCAGCTGCGTATAGAAAGCCTCTTCGGTCATCAGCTCGTCGAGAATGGACTCGACCTCGGAGAAGCCGCCCTCCTCCACGCGCTGGTACTCCGCCGCGCTAGGTGCGCGACTCGCGAGCATGAGAGCGGCCTTGCGCAAGGTCGCCCGTGGGCTGAGCATCTCGACACCGGTAAAGGAGTTGACGATGTTGGGCGCGCACGTGCTCTCGTCCTTGAGGCGAGTCACCAAGCCGACGAGGGTCTTGTAGTCTTCGCTGCCCTGCTCGATCAACACACCACCCTTGTGCTCGATCTGACCGGTTGGCTTGAGAAGGAAGAGCGGCTTGCCGTCCTTCTCAAACGCCACCAAGTCGGCGATCACGTCGATGTTGTGATCGAGGAAGCCTGCTTCCGCGGGCCCCTTCAAAATGTAATTCGTGTCGCGGGCCTGGCCCTGCGGGTTATGACAGCCGATGCACTTCTGCTCGACGATGCGCCACGCGTTCTCGGCGAAGTACTGTTTCGTCGACTCGCAACCCACCTTGTCGAGGCCACCTTCGTCGGAGCTGCAGCCTGAAGCGACTGCGCCGAGCATGGCGATGGAACCGACGAGCGTAAGCGCGGCGAGACGAAAACGAAGTGTTGTTCGAACGATCATATGGGTCCTCTTCATTGAACACAGCACAGCGCCATCAGGGCACAGGCCTTCACAAGGCGGCACGATCACAACTCCCGCCAGTCTCTATGAAGCCAAAAAACCAGCCGCTGCGCAAGGTAAAACGTCGAATTAATAGAAGAAAGCTGCCACATGTGCTCCCAGGTGAGCACCCTCACACACCACGTAATTCCACCTGAGGTGCAATTGTCGAACAACGCGGTTCCCTAGCTGTACCGCCACGCCATCCCGCGAGACGTTTGCGCTCGCAGCGGAGCGTCAGCTGACCGTGGCGCGCAGCTGCCGGACCACCTCTTCGACTTCGGGCCGAGAGGTGTGCCGCCCGGTGCTGAAACGAATGGCGCCAAGCCCGACGCGCTCGTCCACTTTCATGGCGCTCAGCACGCGCGACAGCTTGCGGGAACCATCGTGGCATGCCGCCCCCGTCGAGGCCGCTACGCCGTCGAGGCCGGCCACGACCTCCGCCCCGATCCGATCGACGAAACTCACGTTGAGCGTGTTGGGCAGTCGCTCGGTCGGATGACCATTGAGGACCACGCCATCGCCAAAAGCCTCGTGCAGCAGATCGTAGAAATGATCCCTCACGCCGCGAAGCGAATCGGGCCCGTCGTCATCGGCCGCCATGTCCGCCGCCGCGATGTCACACGCGACCCCCAAGCCCACCGCGTAGGCCACATTCTCGGTACCGGCCCGCCGCCCGCTCTCGTGCCCAGCACCATCGACGAGCGGCTCCAACTGAAGTCCTTCGCGCACGTACAGCACGCCGATCCCCTTCGGCCCGTACAATTTGTGTCCGGCGAGCGTCAGCATGTCGACGCCGAGTTCATCGACCCGCGTTGGCAATTTGCTGACGGACTGCGCCGCATCGGTGTGGAGCGGGACCCCATGCTCGCGGCAAATAGCCGAGATCGCGCCGAGCGGTTGCAGCGTGCCGACCTCGTTGTTGGCGTGCATGACACTCACCAGGGAAGTATCTGGGGTGATGGCACTTCGCAGATCCTCGGCCGAGATGCGTCCCCAGCGGTCGACGGGTAGCTTCGTCACCCGAACCCCGAAGCGCTCCGCCTGTGCCAACGGGGCAAGCACCGAAGCGTGCTCGACGATGGTGGTGATCACGTGCAGCGGGCCCGACCCGGCCAGATGAAGGCCCAACAACAAGCCTTTGATCGCGTAATTGTTCGACTCGCTCCCGCCACTCGTGAAGATGATCTCGGCGGGTTTGGCCCCCAACAAGCTGGCGATACGTTCGCGCGCCTCTCCGAGAGCCCGGCGAGACTCCGTCGCGGCCCAATGATGAGTCGACGGGTTGCCGAAGTGCTCGCCGAGAAACGGCAACATCGCATCGCGAGCGCGCGGGTCGAGAGCCGTGCTCGAGTTGTGATCCAGATAAATTTGCACCCGATCCCTCCGATCGCGAGACGCGGCGTCTGTCACGCGCCGCCAGCGCCGCCGGTCGCCGTCATGCCGCCCGCCCCGCCAGCAGAACTCGCGCCGCCCGTGCCGCCAGCGCCACCCGCACTCGCGCTGGTCGTCGCGCCGGCCATCGTGCAATCTTCGTGGTCCTTGCAGTCGGCGCACGAGCAGCCCTCCAGCCACGGCACGCACTCACCGTTGTCGATGCAGTTGTCGGCGCAGAAGGGGGTGGCGGTGCAGTCGATGCACGTACAGCGCTCGTCGAAAGCACAAGCCGGGTCGAAGTTGTTGTTCTCCGGATCGGGGTCGGAGCAATTGCCTCCCCCGGGAGAGCACGAAGGAACCTTGTGGTAGCAATCGGCGCAGCTGCAATCTTCGTCGCCATCCAAGTCGCAGTTGTCGTCGTCCTTGCACAGGTCTTGGCACATGGCTTTGCCAATGCAGTCCGTGCAGCTGCAGTCCTCCGCCGCAGGTCCGAGGGGCACGCAAAAGTTGTCGGCGACGCCGTTGTTGCAGCTGCTGCCGCCGCCCACGCCCGCCACCGTGCTCTTGGTCGACGAGGTCACCGCGCCGGCCCCTCCGTCAACCGAATCGCAGGCATAAGGCAAAACGAAGAGCATTGCAGCGAGTACCGCAAAGGGCGAAGAGGCGATCAGATGGCGAACGGAGCGTCGAGCGGAAGTCATGATGCCCCTAGCCTAGCAAAACTTTTTGTCCTCCACGAGCAAGCGAGGCAGCATCGGTGTCTGCAGTGATGGTCGTCCCCCCGCCAACGATGCCGAAAGGCACACGAGAGTTTGTCGATCTGCTGATCACGGACAGTCTCGATCGCCCACTCGCGGGGGCCCATTACAGCTTGCACCCGTCCGGCTCTGCGTGGTCGGAGACGGTCGCGGGCGAGGGGCAACTCGACGCCGACGGTCGGGTCAGCCTGCGCTGGCGAGAGGAGGGTCTGACGGTCGTCGTAGGGCACCGCGCCTTGGTATTGAGCCGGGGCCCGGCCCTGGGGCCCGCCCACACGCGCAATTGCCTCAGCTCGCTGGGCTTCGACACCGGGCCGCCCGAGAGCGACATCGACCCGAAACGGGTCGAGCAGTCCCTCGATGCGCTCGTCGATTGCGCCCGCGCGACGCTGGGCCACGACATCGCCTCGCGCGGGCCACAGGACGTGCTCGCAGCGTGGGTGCGAGGTGAGATCGGGGTCGCTGAAGCTGCCGTACCGGTCCCTCCGCCGAGGAAACGCCGTCGTTTTCGCAAGCCAAAGCGCCGGGGTGGTGAACAGGGGATCCCGGCAGGTACGCACCTTGGGCCCGACGATCTGACGCACCTGTGCCGAACCGTCTCCCTCGCCGTCACGCCGAGGGCCGAGGACGGAGACACCAAGCTGAACCGCATCGTCGTCTACGACTGGTTTACCGGCTACGGCTGCCCGCCGCGCGCGGGCAACGCGATCATCGCCCTTATCGATGGCGAGGCCGCCTGGGGCGCCACCGCACGAGACATCGAGGCAGCGAGCGACGAGCTGTGCGTCACGAGCTGGTCCATCGATCCCGACATCGAACTGGTGCGCCCTGCCGAGCTCGCCAAGGAAGATCCGGCGGTGCGACAACGGTACCGCTTCGCCAGCTATGTCGAAGCCTTGGCATCGCGCGGAGGGCGTAGCACCGTCCTCGTGTGGAATTGGGTCGGCACACCCTTGCTCAATCCCACCCTGCGCCGCTGGGCCATCGAAGCGGGCGACAACGTGGAGGTCCTGCAGCGCGCCCACCCGCGATTTACCGGCTCCTTTCACCAGAAGACCGTCGTCATCGATCGGCGCGTGGCCTACTGCGGGGGCCTCAACCTCAGGCAAAATGACTGGGACACTCAAGCCCACGCGATCGACGATGCACGGCGTCATCCCCACGACGCGAGCAGCGGCGACCGGCACAAGCCACTCCCCGCCTTTGGCCCGCGCCACGACATGGCGGTACGAATCGAAGGGCCGCTGGTGCGCGACCTGCACGACAACTTTCGCAATCACTGGAACAGCGCCCTGGATGCCCAGCTCAAACGGCACGCTCGCCCCGTCGGACGGGCTGTTGCTCGAATGCGCGGTACGGGTCCCACCGGGCCGGTCCACACGATGACGAGCCCGCCCGAGCCACGAGGTCAGGTCGTCGCGCAATTGGTGCGAACCGACCCCGACCGGCACCCCAAAGAGCAAGCGATTTACGACATGTTGCTCCGGGCCATCCACAACGCCAACAAGCTCATCTACATTGAAAACCAGTATTTTCGGAGCGAGCCCATCCTGCACGCGCTCGTGAGCTCCTTGCGCAAGCACCGCCAACTGCAGCTCGTCGTGGTCACGAACAAGGTCGATCCGCCGTGGCGCCTGGCCCACGGTGGCGCCTTCTACACCGAGCAGATGCAGCGTGAGATCCGCCGCCTCAGGCCCGACTTCCACCTCTACGAACTGCTGAGCTGCAGCGGTGAGAACGAGGCGCTGAGCTACCAGCCGATCGATGTGCACGCCAAGGTCATGATCGTCGACGACGTTTGGGCCACGGTGGGTAGCGCGAATCTCAACGAGCGCAGCATTCGCAGCGAAGCGGAAGCCAATGTCGCGATCGACGACTGGAAATTTGCGTCGAACCTACGGCGCGACCTCATGGCTGAACATCTGGGACTCGAACGCACGGATCCACGCCTCGTCCCCACCAACGAAGTCGCCGCTCTGTGGCGCAATTTAGCCCAGGACAACGCGGTGGCACGGCAACAGCAGCGACGCGCAACAGGACACGCTCACCCCTTCGAACAAAAACCGAGCCTTCGCTTGCTGCGAGGACGGTCGAGCTGGTTTTGACAGGCTCGTGAGACGCGCCCCTCAATCATGTTGGCTCGCGAGCGCGCACGAGATCAACTTCAAGAGCACGCGCGCTCCGACGTTCGCGTCCCACTCACCCACAGGCCCCGGAGCCACCTCGCACAGATCGAAGCCCACGATGCGCCGACCACTCGCAACGACGGCCCGCAGTACCGCATCCGCTTCTGCCAAGCTCAATCCGCCCGGCACCGGCGTGCCCGTGTGGGGACACAGGCTCGGGTCGAGCCCATCGATGTCGAAGCTGACGTAAACCCGTTCCGGCAGGGTCTCGGCGATGTCCCGTGCCGTGGCATCGAAGGTGTCGCCGCGATCACGCCGTCGCGCCAAATCCGCAAAGTAAAACGGCACGATCCTGTCCGCCGAGCCGGCTGCCACAGCAAATTCCTCTGCGCAAAGGTCACGAACGCCGACACTCACGAGGCGAGCTACATCCGGCAACTGCTCGACGACACGATGCATCACCGATGCGTGCGAATCGACGAAGCCCTGATAAGCCACGCGCAGATCAGCGTGCGCATCAAACTGCAGCACACCCAGGCCAGGAGACCTCGCCG
Organism: Polyangiaceae bacterium; assembly: GCA_029941785.1. Classification (GTDB taxonomy): domain Bacteria; phylum Myxococcota_A; class Polyangia; order Polyangiales; family Polyangiaceae; genus JAPYTK01. The sequence continues at coordinate 14,549 of JAPYTK010000024.1, forward strand.
CGTGAGCACGGATCGAGCCAAAAGCCACACTGTGATCGCCACCGACCACCCCGCATAGCCTCGCCCGGTCGCTCCAGGTGGACACCAAATCGCCGACGTGGTCGTTGAGCCACACGCTCGCTTCGTTCACCTTCTCGCGAGCGGCCGCGGCCTCCTCCGAGCGACCTTCATCGTGGGCACGCACGACCTGGCCACCAAGCTCGCTCGCGCGGGCGCTGCGTTCGATCAGCCCCGCCTCGGCCTCGAGCATCGCGACGCCTATCTCAGCGATGTCCAGTTCGTGCCCCGCTCGCGCCAGGGCCACATCGAAGAGATCGACTTGCCGGCTCGCCGCGCGAATGGCTTCCGGTCCTTTGGCCGTCCCGCGGCCGTACGACGTAGTCGCTTCCCAGGGCACCGGCACGAGCACCACGCCGGCATCGATAGCGGCGACGTCCAATCCGTACATCGACTCCAGGCTCACCGTCATCCTGTAGCGTCGAGGATGGCGGCGGGCAAACACCAAGCTCGCTCCGCTCGGTCGCTCGAAAGACGCCCTCCCGTGCCATTCTGAGGTAGTGTGCGGCCGGAATGATCCCAAGGCACCATCCCTCCGCGTTGAAGCATCGCTCGTTTTGCCCCCCCGCCGTGGCTCCCGGCCCATCCGCACGGTGGTTAGTGATCGCATTGTGCGTGCTGTGTTTGAGCGCGCCTTCCCTCGCGCAAGCGGACGAGGACAAGGAACTTCGCGCTGCCGCGGCTGCCCGCAAGGCAGAGAAGTTGATGGCCCAAGGCAAGACGGTCGAGGCATGCACCAAACTTCAAGAGAGCCTCGATCTGGATCCCATCACATCAAGCGCGCTCGACCTGGCCCAGTGCCACGAAAAAGCCGGAAAATTGGCATCTGCCCACGCGGCTTACAAGCGGGCGGCTGAACTGGCTAAGAAGGCTCGCAGCTTCGCCCGACTCAACAAGGCGCGCCAAAAGATCGCGCGGCTCAAGTTTCGCCTGGCACGACTCACGATACGCATCGACGCCAAAGCCAAGGGACTCGTCGTCACGCTCGACGGCAAACCGGTCGTCATCGGAGGCGGGGGATTGCGAAACCTGCCGGTGGACGCGGGCGAGCACGTCATCGTCGCCAAAGCTCCGGGCCGCGTCCAGCACGAGCATCGCTTCACGATCAAGAATGGTCAGCGCAGGCCCGAACGTGTTCCACAGCTCGCCATCGACGACAAGCCGAAGACAAAAGCGACGAAAGCAGCGCCGAAGACAACCCCCGCTGAACCGAAGCGGGCACCGGAGACGCCCGACGACGATGACGCGGACAGCGGCGACGGCGGCGGCCGGCTCGTCGTACAAGCGAGCTTTTTAGGCGGTTTGGGTTACGGCAACGTCAGCGAAGGCTCACTCGACGAACTGTCCGGCAAGCCCTATTCCTTACGCACGAGCGAGGACGGCGAGCTGCTCGCCTCCTGCGGCGACAGCGGGACGATCCCCGGTGCCGGCACGTGCACAGCGAGCCTATCGAGTGCCCTGCACGGCGCAGTCGGTGGTGAACTGCTCGTCGCCTACGCGCTCGTGCCGCGACTGCATCTCGGCGCGCGGGCATGGGGCATGAAGACCTTTGCAAAGGGATTCGCCATCCTCGGCGGACCGACAGCCTCCTTTCGGGTCGCGGGGCCCGCCTGGATCGGAGCTTCCTTCATGTTGGGGGCACAGGAGTACGGCACCACCGTCACCGCGCTCAGCGGCTCGGTGCCCGGTGAGCTCGCCGTCTACAATCCGAGCGGCACCATCGACATCCCCCTGAGCGAACTGACAACGACGAAGACCATCGTGAAAACCGGGCTGCTGTACGGTGGCGCGATCCATATCTCCGCGGCGATCTTCGGCTCGGCACCCGAGGTGCTTTGGTCAGCGTCGATGCCCCATTGGTTGCTCGACGGCGCGGTGCATGCAGGCGTCGATATCGCCCTACTCAAAGTCGAAGGCGGTCTCAGCTTGTTCGTCCCTGCCCATGTAGGCTACCGTTTTTACTAGCAAAAACAAGGCTCCCGAGCTTCGATCGGGGCTGTGCCTCGGTGACAAATTGGGTGCATAGACGGCTGGGATCGGATAAACACCGCCGAGGAGAGGGAAACACGTGCTGCGCTACCGAGCCGACATACGAACGCTTTGTTTCGTCGCCACCTACTTTGGCTTGGTAGCGGTGCAATGGATCTACCGACCCACCGCGCTGTGGTTGGCCATTCCGCTGCTTGTCGTGACGTGCTTCTTCTCGTTCTTCGGCGCGGTCATCACGCACAACACCGTCCACTGCCCGATGTTTCACTCCCAGGGGCTCAACCGCCTCATGCAGGTCGTACTCACCTGCACCTACGGGCACCCCGTGAGCTCCTTTGTGCCCGGCCACAACCTGAGCCACCATCGCTTCACCCAGTCGCGCCGTGACGTGATGCGCACCAGCAAGGTACGTTTTCGCTGGAACCTCCTCAACGGCTTGTTCTTCATGTTCCGTATGGCGCCGTCGATCATGCGTGCCGACTCGGCCTACGCCAAGGCGATGTTCAGGCGCCATCCAAAGTGGTTTCGGCAGCTGTTGCTCGAGCTCGGCTGCCTGTACGCCGCCATGGGGCTGCTCCTGTGGCTCGATTGGCAGGCCTTCCTCCTGTACGTCTTCATCCCTCATCGCTACGCCGGCTGGGGGATCATCACGATGAACCTGCTGCAGCACGATGGCTGTGATGGAGAGTCGGCGCACAATCACTCGCGCAACTTCGTGAGCGGGATCGTCAACTGGTTCACCTTCAACAACGGCTTTCATTCGATCCACCACGTCAAGGCGAGCCTGCACTGGAGCCTGTTGCCCGAAGCGCATGCCGAGAAGGTCGCCCCATTCATCCACCCGGCGCTCGATCAACGCTCACTCGTCGGCTACCTCTGGCGCACGTTCATCTGGCCGGGACGCCGCCTGCAATACGACGGTACGCCCCTCGTATTGCCCGATGAGGGGCCTGACGAGTCTTGGATCCCAGCACCGCACGAAACACCCAAAGACGTTTCGCTCGGCGCGGTGAGCTGAGCGAACGCCGGCCATCGTCGACCGGTCCAGATTCAGCCGCTCTGCAGAGGCGCAGCGGCCAACGGACGTGGGCGCTCGTTTTGCCTAGCGCGGCATCCGCGATGCGACACATATCGACAACAATGTTGTCGTACTATAAATAACTGTTGCAATTCTCATTAATTGACGAATACTGAAAACATCAACCTTGTTGACATCGTATCAACTTCTCAAGAAGCTCGGCCGCGGGAGCTCGGCGACAGTGTGGTCTGCGCGCGAGCGCGGCAGCGACGAAGCTACACCGCGATGCAAGTTGAAGATCGGGCATGACCTTGCCGCTTCCCCACTGCTCGCCCGCGAAGCCTGGGTCGGCGCGCTGGCCGCTCCGCCGTTTGCCTCCCGAGTCCTGAACGTCGGGTACCTGCGCGTGCAGGACCATGTGGCCACCGTTTGCGACGACGACGGCGCGCCGTCGCCGAGCGACGTGCCCTTCGCTCGCTACGAGCTCAGGGAAGGACGACCGCTGCGGGAGCTGCTGCCAGACATCCACGGGGAGGACCGAGCCGTGCTGCGAGTCGCTCCCGACCTCGCCGCATCGCTCGCCGGGTTACACGAAATCGGGCTCGGGCACGGTGACGTAAAGCCCGACAACATCCTCTTTGACGCAGCCGGTTGCACCCTGCTCGACCTGGGCCTTGCCGACCTGGCGCTGCAGGAACAAGTCGCTGGGGCCACGCCACGCTATTTGGGTCGGGGTGACGCAGAGCTCGGCACGACCCGCGATCGGGATCTGCTCGCCCTCGGAATTACGCTGAGCGAGATGCTCTGGCCTACCGTGGTGGCCGCGGCGGACCCCTTGACCGCCGCACGCCCTCTGCGAGCCGCAGGACGGCTCGGCGAGATCCTGCGCGCCCTTCTCCTACCCCACCCCGGTGCGCGCCCGTCGGCTCGTTGGGTACAGCGCCGCGCCGCGGAGGCGCTAGGCGAGCACCGGGGCTCCTGTGGGATCGACACAGAGCGTCGCCTGCGAGCCGCCTACCTCAAACTCCGGCAGAGAGAACTCCCAGAAGCAGCCGGCTGCGCGACAGACGCAGCGCCCTGGCTCGCGCCGTTGCTCGAGGTCGCGAACGGCATCCGGCGCTTGGCCGGCAACGACCAAGCAACGAAGCCGCGCCGTGTACTCGCCGCGCTCGATCGAGCCGGGCGAAAGCGCTGGCTCACGAGCCTCGTAGGCCCCATCTCGGTGGATTGGCCGTTGAGTGATGCGACCAAACTAAGCGAAGCGCAGTTCGCGCGGCGGCTGCTTCAACTCGGCCAACGCAAGCCCCCACAACTTTGGACCTTGGGCGACGTCCAACAAGCCTGCGCCGAGCAAGGAGCTTTTCCCACACCAGCCCCGGAGACCACCCACGCGGGCGAACCCTGCACATGGGCGCTGGGGCTCGCTCGGATCCCCGCTGACGAAGTCAGCCTCGAGCGCGTCGAGGCCGCGCCGAGTGAGATGCCGGTGCCATTGCGCATGGCAGCCGCCGACGTGTTGCGCCTGCGCGGCGAGGTCGGTCGGGCACTGCGGCTGGTCGACGACGTCGATGACGCAAGCCTGATGCGTGCCGACCTCCTGCGCCGGAGCCGCGCCTTCGCCGAATGTGAAGCCTTGCTGCAACAGCGGCTCGACGAGACGACGAACGCCGACGACAGTCCGCTGCGCGGATGCCTCGCCCGGGCGCGCTACGACCAAGGCGACTTCGCGGGCGCGTCGCAAGTTCTCGATGGTGCACACACCTCGACCGAGACGGAGCAAGTACGTAGCTTGCTCGCCAAACAAAGGGGCGAGGTAGAAATCGCCGTCGAGGCCGCCCATTCGGCGCGAGCCTTGGCCCAAACACCCGAGCAGCGGGCGCGCTGTGCCGCCACCCTCGCCTTCGTCATGGCCGGTCACGACCCCACGCAAACACGCGAGGGATTCCGCGAGGCGGCCCTTCACGCCGCCCAAGCGGGCGCCGTGCGCGAGGAAGCCCACTACTTGACCGGATTCGCCTCGGCCTGCGTCGACGCAGGCGACGTTCGGAGCGCCCTAGAGTCGGCCACCCGCGCAGCGGGGCTGTTTGACGACGCCTTGGACCGACCCGCACTTGCGAGCCGTGCATGGCTCGCGCGCGCGGCTAGTTTCGCTCTGCTCGACGCGTCACTGGAGTGCCGCGACGCCGCGACCGAAGCCAGCGATCGGGCCTCAGTCGCTGGCGACACCCGCGCCGCAGGCTTCGCGGCGCTGGTTCTCGCCGACGGTCATCCCACCGGGAGTGCTGAGTCCAAGCACGCTGCGCTTCAAGCCGCAGAGCACCTTGCTTACATAGAGACGACCGAGCTGCACGACGATGGCATGCGGGCGGCCGCGCGACTGTGGTCGCACACAGCACGCGCTCTCAGCGACGCCGAGATCGAGCGACTCGACCACTTCGCGAGCTCTGAACGTGCCCAGCCCGCCTCACGCTTGGAATGGTGGACGGCTCGTGCGCTCCGCTGCGCGCCCGCCGAAAAGGCAGCCCGCTCGCTCATCCTCGATCGACTCCTTGCGCTGCGCAACGTGACCGCCCCGCTCGCCGCCTTCGGGAAAGCCATGTTCGCGGGCGCCTGCCTCGCAGCCGATCATGGCCAGACAGAAGCTCAGGAATCTCTCGAAGCTGCACGTTCCCGAGCCGCTCAAAAAGTTGAGCTTCCAGAGGAGCTGCAAGGCGTCGCGAAACGCTGTGGCTGGCTCGCCCATCGCGCGGATCACGCACCGCGCCTCACGGCGGATGAGAACTTGGATCTACGTAGGCTCATCCATGACCTCAGCGAACGGAGCGACGTGGAGAGCGTGCTGCGTCGTGTGCTCGATGTCGCGCTCATGTGGACGGGCGCCGAGCGTGGGATCCTCCTCGTTCCTTACGAAGGCGATCTGCGCGTCGCGGCCGCCCGGCACCTCGACCGTCACGATCTGGGCAGCGCTCAGCTCGCCCTCTCCATGCGACTCGCGACCGAAGCGATGGCGAGCGCAGAGGCTCTGGTCGCCGCGGATGCGATGAGCGAGCTCGGGGAAAGCCACCAGAGCGTGCATGCCTTGCAGCTACGGAGCATCCTTGTCGTGCCGCTCATCGCCCGGGGCGAGACGGTCGGGGTGCTCTACCTCGACGACCGTTATCGTAGCGGCGCATTTGGCGTGAAGGAACTCGCCATGACGCGTACCGCCGCTCCCATCGCCGCCCTGGCGATTGCCGACACGCGGGCGCAGGAGCAATTGCGCACGGCGCTCGCGCTGGCAGACGACACCAGCGATCAGCTCGACGGACAACTTGCACGTGAGCAGGGCAAACGAGACGTGGCGGAGCGGCAGCTCGCTGAATTGAAGGGGCGACCAACCCATCGCGCCTTCGAGCAGATCATTGGACAGAGCGACGCCCTGCACTCGCTCCTCGCGATCGTTGAGCGCGTCGCTGCGACCGATCTTCCCGTGCTGATTCGGGGAGAATCGGGCACGGGCAAGGAGCTCATCGCTCGCGCGGTGGCCGAATTGGGCGCGCGCGCCGACCAGCCCTTCGTGAGCGAAAATTGCGGCGCCCTGCCCGACACCTTGCTCGAATCCACTCTCTTCGGCCATGAGCGCGGCGCCTTCACCGGCGCGGAGCGATCACGCATGGGACTCTTCGAAGCGGCAAACGGAGGCACCCTCTTCCTCGACGAAGTCGGAGAGATGAGCCCCGCCATGCAGATCCGCCTCCTGCGGGTACTCGAAGACGGCATGATCCGTCCCGTCGGTCACACCGAGGCCCGACGGGTGGACGTGCGACTGCTTGCCGCAACCCATAGAGACCTCGAAGCCATGGTACGCGCGGGTGAATTTCGCGAGGATCTGTACTTCCGAATCAACGTCGTTCCCATCGAAGTGCCGCCCCTTCGTGCTCGACTCGAAGACGTCGGCCTGCTCGTCGCTCACTTTTTAGCCAAGCACACCGGTGACCGCGCCATCGGGATCTCTCCGGCCGCCGAGATCGTGCTCAGCACCTTCGATTGGCCGGGCAACATTCGACAGCTCGAGAATGAAGTCCTGCGCGCGCTCATCTTGTGCGACGAGCAAATCGACATCGAGCATCTATCCATCAGCGGCGCCTCGCAAACCGAAAGCAGCGCGCTCGGCCTCGACTTGAAAGGGCACGTGGCCCGCCTCGAGGGACGACTCGTTCGTACAGCCCTCAACCGTACCGAAGGCAACCAGACGCAAGCCGCCAAGCTGCTCGGCATGTCACGCTATGGCTTACACAAGATGATGAAACGGCTCGACGTCGAAGCTCAGCGGGGCTGACTTGCACGGCGACGGGCGATCGCGTCTTTCGACGGAGGCGGCGTGTCGTAACACCAGGCGTGCAGGCGATCGATGAGCGCGTCGAACACCGCTCGCACCGCGACGCTGCTTCGAAGCTCCTGGTGCGCCACCAGCCACAGCGGTACCGGCTCGAGGTCAATCTCCGGCAACACCATGTGAAGCTCGGGATGATTCGCCGCCATACGCTGCTGCATCACACCGAGACCCACCCGGTGCACGATCGCCTCCTGCTGCGCGAGTACGTTGTCGGTGCGAAAACAAAAGTCGCTCGGCTTCAAGCCCAGTGAGCCGATCTGCTTGAGCCAATAGCGTTGTTGATCGAAACCGATCAGGCGATGCGTCTTCAGCTCCTGCACGGAGGTGGGCGTACCGTGCTCCTGCAGATAGGCCTGGTGACCGTAGATCCCGACCGGGAGCGCGCCGATGCGGCGCGCGATGAGATCCGCCTGGGCCGGACGCTGCATCCGGACCGCGATGTCCGCTTCGCGACGGGACAAGTTGCTCATCCTGTTTTCGATCAGCAGCTCGAGACGAATGCGTGGGTAGCGCGCGCAGAGATCGGCATAACATGGGGCCAGAGCCTGGACGCCCATCGGCTCACTGGCGCTGATGCGAACCACCCCCTCGGGGTGCTGGCGAAGACCGGCCGCGCGGACCAACACATGCCTCACGTGCTCGTCGAGGTCCTTTGCGGCGTCGAGCAACTCGGTGCCCCGATCGGTAAGCGCCAGGCCACGAGCGTGACGCACGAACAAGGTGGCGCCCAAGCTCTGCTCGAGCTGCTGCACCTGGCGGCTCGCCGTCGGCTGGCTCATCCCGAGCGCCTTGGCCGCCCCGGTGAAGGAACGCTCCTCCGCCGCAGCCAAGAAGGTCTCAAGCCAATCCCATCGCGGCCCAGTCATACAATTATGCATATCTCATGATATTAAATCAGACTACTCATTCATTTTCGCATGAGTATGTTCTTTCCCGACACGGTGGGAGTGCACCACCACGAGGAGTACACGATGGGAAAACGAACCTTGCTGATTGGATCGACAGGTGGATTTGGCGGCGCCATGTTGAGGCCCTTGTTGGCGGCCGGACACGAGGTCAGCGTGCTACTGCGCCCCGGCCGCCTGCCGCGCGCAGGCGTCAACGTCATCTACGGCGATGCCCTGCAGTTCGATGATCTTCACCGCGCCGCCGAAGGGCACGACAACCTCGTGTGCGGACTCAACTTCCCTTACACCAGCTGGGCGAAGAATTGGCCGCAAGCCGTGACGGCGCTCGGCCGGGTCGCGAGCGAACATGGTGCGCGCGTCGTGTTTCCGACCAACGTCTATGGGTTCGGACCGCGGTTCTCCGAGCCCTTGGCCGAGGACGCTCCGCGCCAAGCGCCCACAACACAAGGGCGCCTGCGCAACGAGATCGAGGACCGCTTGATCGACGCCACGGCCTCGGGCGCCCGACTGCTGCTCATTCGGGCCGGCGACTTCTTCGGTCCTGGTGCGCGAAACACCTGGTTTCATCACATGACGAAGAACGCCCACCGCGGTGGAGCCTTGCTCTCGCCAGCGCCCGACAGCAACCTTTTGCACGAATGGGCCTACCTGCCCGATTTGGCGCAGGTCGCCGTGCGCCTGATGAATCACGAAGAGGCGACGACCGAGAGTTATCACTTCGCGGGGCACCTGGTGTCGACCGAGGATCTGTTCGCCATGGTCGAAGAAACACTCGGTCAACCCCGCTTGCCGAGGCGGCGGATCCCCTGGCGCACGGTGCGCGCGCTCGCGCCCTTCGTACCGTCTTTTCGCATGCTGCGGGATACGCGCTACCAGTGGGAACACTGCATTCGACTCGATGACCAGAAGCTGCGCGACCGCCTGGGTCCGCTGCCCCACACGCCGCTCAACGAGGCGATCGCCGAGAGCCTGGCGATGTTGGGGCCCATGCGGCAGGTCGCCTAAAGCCGTGCGCGTCCCTCATCGCGGCGCTACGCTCGCCGTCGATGAAGCGAAAGCACACGTGGTTGTTCGGCGCGCTCGGCGCCGCCGTGATCGCAACCGCCGCCTACCTGCTCGCCTGCGGTGCGGTGCAGCGCACGGACGGCGGCAGCGGATTGTTGCCCATCGGGGCGCAAGCGCCGACCCTCAGCGGTTCGGATCAGGGAGGCGCCCGCCGCACCATCGCTGACGCGCGCGGCGGCTATCTGCTCGTGTTCTTCTATCCGAAGGACAACACCCCGGGCTGCACGACGGAAGCCTGCGCGCTTCGCGATGCCTGGGACAAACTGCAGGCCGAAAAACTCACGATCTATGGCGTCTCGTCGGACGACCAGGCGTCGCACGCTAAATTCGCGACCGAGCATCGGCTGCCCTTTCCGCTTATCGCTGACCCGGATCATGTCTGGTCGAAGGCCTTCGGCGTCGCCACGATCCTCGGCATGACCGAGCGGGTGAGCTTCCTCATCGGTCCTCGAGGCAAGGTGGCGCGGGTGTTCCCCGATGTGGATCCCGCGCTGCACCTGACCGAGGTTCTCGCCGCCTTGCGCGCAGCCCGCGGCCATTGAATGCGAAGTCGAGACGTGGCTCTCAGTCTCCGTGTTACGCTCGCGCTCGTGTCCACCTCACTTCTTCAACGTTCGCCGATCCGCGGCGCGCTCCGGCAGCTGCTCGTCGCCTCGCTCCTGACGAGCACCAGCGCCTGCGTTGGGTTCGCGAAACCCACCACGCCGACGAACTACAAGGAGACGGTGCTCTCCGAATCCATCGATGAAAAGCCCGCCCGCTACGGCCACACCAAGCTCATCGAGGTCGAGCGGCACGGCGACAGTCTGACGGTCAGCGCACACGCGCGTTGCCAGATGACGCGAACGCGATCCATCGAGCGCACCGGCACGATCGAATACGAAAACGACAAGGTCGGGATGACCGTTCTGACCCTCGCCGCCGGCGCCGTCTTCACGGCAGGCTCGGTCGCGCTCTCCGTGCATACCGCCAACATTTACGCCAACGGCGACGACTCGATCAAAGAGCAGATTCCGTCCATGACGCTCGGAGCCGGCCTGCTCGGGTTGCTCGGAGGAGCAGGATTGGTCTCAGGGAGCGTCAAAGCCTTCGGCGCGCTTCGTAGTAAAGAAAAGACCGAGACCATCGAGCGAAAAGAGAAGCTCGACGACGGACCGTGCACGCAGAAGACCCAGCGTCCCGTCAAGGTCAAGCTCGAGCCCGTAGGAGGCAAACGCCCGCGCAACGTCATGGTCGGCAAGACCGACAAAAAGGGCGAGCTCACGGTCAGTCTCAGCGACGTGGTTCCCGCGTCCTGGCTCAGCGGCTCGAAGCCCGCCAGCAAGGCTCGCGTCGTGGTCGCTGGGCGCAAAGCCGGCACCATCGAGATCGCCTCGCTGTCGGGGAACGTCAGCGACAAGAGCTGGGCGAAGCTCGCGCCCGCGATCGCCCGATGCAAGAAGAGCACGAGCCGACGGGGCTGCTACAAGGTGAAGCGCTTCATCAAAACGCACCCGAACAGCCCCCGCGCCGCCGAGGCCAAGAAACTCCTCGAGGATCACCGCGAGCGCCAACACGATCACGCGTGGACCAAAGCCAAGATCGACACCTGCGCGCGCCCGAAAGAGAGCAGCGATTGCCGGGCCGTGAACCGCTACCTCCGCCAATACCCCAAGGGAAAGCACGCGCCTCGAGCGCGAAAGGTGCTGAAGAAGGTCGACAAGAAGCTGCAAATGCTCGCCAAGCGCGAGGAGGCCCGAGAGGCCCAAGAAGACCGAGCCGAGGAGCGACGCGAGGCCGCCCGGGAACGACGCGAGGCCGCGGCGCGAAAGCGCGAGTGTCTCAAGGACTGCCGCGCCGAACTCCAAAGCTGCAATCGCAGCTGCCGCGGCCTAAGCTCAGCTGTCGCCTGCCGACGTAGTTGCCGGGGCGACTTCGTTTCCTGTGAATTCGATTGCGCGCGGGAAGAGCGGGGCAGCCGGCGCTCCCGATCGCGGGGCAAGAGCAGCATCACGGTGAGGACCGGCGGCAATCAGCCTCGATCGGCGTGCGGAAAGTGCCGCTCCGGCTGGCGCCGACAGTGCCCGCACGACACCGCTTTATGCTCCAAGATCATCCGCAACAACTGCGCGAGCTATTGCAACTAGCCTACGGGCTGGGCATGTTGTTGCCGGGCGCCTCAATCAAGTCGCAGACTCCGTTTTTGCAACTCAGCACGCCAGTGCAATCAGCGCTTTGGTTGCATTTTTCGCCGTCCTTGCATCCTTCGCAATCCGCTCCGCCGCAATCGATGTCCGATTCCCCGCCGTTGCTCACGCCGTCCTTGCACGTCGGCGCCTGACACGCGCCGACTGGGTTGTTCTCCGGGGCGAGACACACGACGCTCTCACAGTCGCTCGCCGCGACGCAAATCTGGCCAACCCCGCACCGGTCACATTGGCCGGGCCCCCCGCAATCGTCGTCCGTCTCCGTTCCGTTCTTGACGTTATCATCGCAAGCCGGTGCGGCACAGATCAGTGCGGTGCATACACCACTGTTGCAATCGGCACCGATGACGCACGCCAAACCATCTGCGCAGGAGCCGCAATCCGATCCGCCGCAGTCCACCGCCGTCTCCCCCACGTCGGGCATGCCGTTGGTACATTGCTCCGGCACGCAAGCGTTGTCCACGCACAGGCAGCTGTCGCCGTTCGGATCGCAGCCGTCACAATCAGTGGCATCCAAGCACTCGACACAGGTGCCGTCGCCGTCGCATCGCAACGGTGACTCGCCGGGGGAAGACTCGGTGCACGGTGTTCCTGCCGAAGCGGGCTCATCCTCAACCGTCTGCGACTGAGAATCGCAGCTCAACACAACACAACTCTGAGTAGGTGACGGAACATCCTTCGCATCGAAAATGTCGACGACCTCGAAATTCGGACCGCAGGAGCGCAGGTGGCAATCCCCCTCTTGTTGGCTCGGCAAGGCAAACCCCTCGGGTACCTCCACGATGACGCAACGGCCCTCGTCACAATTGCGATACCGGCAATGACCGACCGGCCCTGCGCAATCGTCCGCGACGGCGCATTCGACGACCGGTGGCTCCTTCACGTCAATCGCCTCCATGGCAGAGCATGCGACGAGCCAGGAAAGAGCCACGACGGCCCACCTCACGCGTCCGAAAGGCGGTCGCCCGGGAGCGTCACGGTCAGGTTCGTTCTTGTTCATCGTCGTCAATTCGTACAGACCTTTCGTACAATTCTTGCGCATTGTCTGAGGGGAAAACGCGCACGCCCCTCAAGAGGCACGTGATTCCGGGTCATTGTGAGGGTCGATCATTACTGATTCAAGACAATTGCAAACAGCGTGCCATTAACGGGCACTGTAGAGCAAGATAACGCGGCGCGAGTCCCGGCGCCAGTGTCCACGGCGACGCTGCCTATTTGCGTTCCCTAGCCTGCGCTGCCGCCCCATATTGTTGGCTGCTCTTTCCGAGCGGCCAAATGAGCTCCTGCCACCAGCTCGCCGGCTCGACTTTCTCCAAGCCAAACACCGTCGGTCGCCGATTGGTGATCTTCGCGGTACCGAAGATCACGTCCCACAGAAAGAGAAAATTGCCATAGTTCCCCTTGTAGTGCGTCACCCCATCCTCTTGATGACGCCCGTGGTGTGCCGCATGGGTTGCCGGCGTGGAGATGACTCGACTGAGCAACCACATGAGTGGTCGGGTCGCTCGATTCTCAAGCAAGAGCTGGTCCCAAGGCAGACTACAATGCGCCGTACAGATGACGAGCATCTTCGGAATGATGTAGGCCACGTACACGGCTCCGAAACCCAAATGGATCAAGGCAGCGGAAAACCACAAGCTCGGCATGAGCGCGTAATAAATGAGACTGTTGCGGTACACGACCCGCACCGACAGATAAGGGGCCGAGTGGTGCGCACGATGAAACGCATACAGCCACGGGACGCTGTGCGACAAACGATGCCACGCGTATTGGCTGAGATCGTCGGCCACTAGCAAGATCGCAAACATGAGCCACGCCGGCCAGTGCGACCACGCGTTGTGGCTACCTGGCGCAACGGTCTCGACCACCATCGGACCGACGGTGAGCGTCATGGGAATGATCAAGGACGGGATGGCCAAACCCGCCGCGACCTCCAAGATGACGTCCTTAGGCGTCGTCTGCTCAGCGTGAAGAAAACGGCCTGCGGCGAGCTCGAGCAAGGCGAGGCCCAAGAAGATCGCCCCAACCACCAGCCGATAATCGATCATGTCGCCTCTCGGGAACGAAAGCCCCCCGATTCAACGGGCCAATTCCACGCGCCAATTCCACGCACCTTTCACGCTCAGGGTGCGGCAGGCGCAGCCGGCGCGGCAGGCTTGGCCGCAGGTTTCGCTGGAGCAGGCTCGGCCGGCGCCGCCGCGGTCTTGGGCGCAGCAGGAGCAGCCGGTGCGGCAGGCTTGGCCGGTGTGGCAGGCTTGGCCGGTGCAGGCTTGGCCGCAGCCGTCGCCGTCTTCTTTTCACCGTCATCAGCCTTCTTCTTGGCCGCCTCGTCGCCCTCGTCGCCGTCTTCGTCCGCCTCATCGGTGGCCGGAGCCGGAGGTGGCGGTGGTGGCACGAACTTCGGTTGGATTTCGAGCTTGTCCCAGAGCGCCGCGCGCTTGGCCCGATTCTCGGGTTCACCCAAGAGCTGCAAGGAACGCACGTAATAGGCCAGGGCCCACAGCTCCGATTCGGACAGCGCGCCGGTCCACGCGGGCATCTTGCCGACACCGGCGGAGATGAGACGATGGAGATCGGTCAGCTCGTTGCCGCGCCGAATGGATCGAAGCTTGTCGATCGTGAAGTCCGGCGGCAGGACATCCACCCCGTACAGATCTTTCGCCTCCACGAGTTTCGACTCGTACATGTTCGGGCGGAAGGTCGTCTTGGCTTTTCCGTCAACCGCGAGCGAGCGGTCGCTGAAGTCCTGCTTCGTGAGGTAGGTCGCGTGGCAAGTCCAGCACTGGGCCTTGAGATGGTACAGCTCTTCGCCCTTCTCGATCGCCGCTTGCGATTTGCCCTTCCACGGATCGGGGGTCGTCTTGATCGGTTCGCCGATCTTCGCCTTGAGCTGACCCTTCTTTTTTCCCCTGGTGAACTTCTGCTGCCAGCGGTTGTCCTTGCCGTCCACGCCGGGAAAGGTCTTGATGAACTGGATGACCTCCCAAAGTTGCTGCTCCGGGATGTCCCAAGGCAACATCGCCGTGCCATGCAAACCGTCCCAAATGATGCGAGCGAGATCGACATCACTCGGCAGCTTGCCCGCAGGAACAGCGCCAAATTTGAAGTTACCCTTCTTGAAATTACGGGGCGGCGGCCTTAGCCCGTAAGAAGAGGGCCCCTTGCCGTCGCCGTCCATGCCGTGACAGGCGTAGCAATAGTGCACGTACGCTTCGCGGCCCCGGTTCAATGCCGCTGCCGGAACGACGACGCCACCCTTGACGACCTTGCCAGCCGCATCACGGGCCGGAAAGGTATAGTCCTGCGTGATCTTCGTCAACGCCCACGGCTGCGGCCCATCGTCGGCGCAGCCACCGGCCAGACCGGCGAGAGCGACGGCCGCGGCGAGTGCGAACGCACCCGTGGTTCGTGTTCCCGATTGCAAGTGTGTCATCTTCTTGTCTGAACGATTCATCTTCTTTATTCCGGAGCCGTATCATCACGCCAACAGCGCAATCCCCGACCTGAGATCAGAGCAAAAACATCCCTACGAACATGAAGGCCCATACTCCTCCGACGAAGTGCCAAAACATGCCGCACAATCGAAGCGTCGTTACACGCTCCGCCATGGAACGACCACCCAGGGTCATTCCCAACAGATAAGCGAGCACCGCAAGCCCTGCCGCTACGTGCAAGGCGTGAAGGACGGTCAAGCTGTAGAAGACCGTGCCTAGAGTTCCGGTGGAAGGGGTGAGCCCCTGCTGCCAGGTGGTCCACCACAGCAAGGTCTGGAGCCCGACGAAGGCCAAGCCGAGAACGAAGGTGGCAAGCATCCAGAGACTCGCCGGCCTCCGTTGGCCCTCACGCATCGATCGCAGGGCCCGAACCAGAGCGACGCTCGAACAGCCAATCACCACGGTATTGAGTGATGGCAGGGCGATCGGCAGAGCGGGTAAACCTGGCGGAGGCCAGGCCAGTGTGTGGGCCCGCAAACCCAGGTACATGAAGAACAAGGCCGCGAACATCATGCCCCAGGAGCCGAGCGCGACCATCATGCCGATCGCGCTCGTCTGCTCATTGCGACGCTGCTCGAGCAGCGCCTGGGGGTGAAGTTGTACGACGTTGTGCATCATCGGCCTAGATCAGGCGAGGCAAGACAGCGACAGGCTCAAGCCGTCGCAGCCACCTCGTCGCTCGTCGCCGCATCCGCCGCGGGGTCAAATTCCTCGGTCTGCCCGATCCAATCACGGCCGAGCTTTTCGAGGACCTCAGGATGGTTGTATTCGTGGGGCCCGCGGTAGACGACCGGGATCCGGTCGAAGTTGTGGTGGACCGGCGGCGAGGCACAGTCCGTCCACTCGATCGTGCCCAGCTCCCAGGGATTCTGTGAAGCTCTCTTTCCGGCAAACAGCGAGTAAAAGAAGTTGTACACGAAGGCGAGCTGACCAATCGCGAGAGCGAAGGCGCAGTAGGTCGTGAACCGGTTCAGATCCTGTAGACCCTCGAGGTAGGAATACTGAAAGGGATCGTAGAGGCGACGCTGCTGACCCGCGTAGCCGGCCAGCATCTGAAAGCCGAAGACCAAGGTCAGGCCAACCGTGGAGAACCAGAAGTGAACCTTTCCGAGAAAAGGGTTCATCAGGCGGCCGTACATCTTGGGAAACCAAAGATACAGCGCACCAAAACTTCCCAGGAAGGCCGCGGACGCCATCGTGAGGTGGAAGTGCCCGACGACGAACATCGTGTCGTGAAGATACAGATCCGTCGAGATGGTCCCGAGATAAATGCCTGTCAACCCGCCCAAGCCGAACACGAAGATCGTGCCCAGACCGAACAACATCGGCACCGTGAGGCGGATCGAGCCCTTCCAAATCGTGTGCAGCCAATTCAAAAAGAGAATCTCTGCCGGCACGCTGATGACGAGCGTCAAGAGCATGAACGCCTGGCCGAGCAAGGGACTCATCCCCGTCACGAACATATGGTGTCCGTACACGACCGCGCTGAGCACGGTGACGGTGATCATCGCGTAGATCGAACCCCTGAACCAGTAGGCTGGCTTGCGAGCGAAAAACGACATGAAGTCGATCACGAAACCCCAGATGGGCAGGATCAAGATGTAGACCTCGGGATGCCCGAAGATCCAGAACAAGTGCTGGAACAAGATCGGATCGCCCGTCCCACCCGCGGCGCCGGTCAAGAAGAACTGCGTGCCGAAGTGTCGATCGAACAGAAGCATCAAGCCCGCAGAGCCGAGGACGGGAACGAACAGGGCGTTGAGAATCGAGGTGAGCCACAACCCCCACACGGTGCCCGGCATGCGAAACCAGGTCATTCCCGGAGCCCGAAAACGGATCACGGTCGTGATGTAGTTGATCGCGCCCATGATCGTCGACACGCCGGTGACGAACAAAGCCAGCACCATCAGCGATTGACCCAGTCCGGGCGTGCCGACCTGGCTGGCCAGTGGAGGATACGTCGTCCAGCCGGCCGCGGCCGAGCCGAGCTCGACACAGAAGGACGCCAACACGAGCGCCTGCGAGAGCGCGAAGATCCAAAAGGAGAGCAAGTTGAGCCACGGGAAGGCCATGTCCCGCGCACCGATCATCAGCGGAATGCAAAAGTTGCCAAAGCAACCAATCATGATCGGCGTGATCGCGAAGAAGATCATGATAAGGCCGTGAGTCGTGAAAATCGTATTGTACGTCGGCGGCGTGATCGCGCCCTGCGTATCAGGAAAGAGCAAATTCCCAACGACGGGAACGGCCTCGCCCGGGTAGGCCCATTGCCAGCGAATGAGCATCGCCAGCATGCCCCCGAAGAACAGGAACAACAGTCCGGCCCACAGGAACTGTTTGGCGATGTACTTGTGATCGATCGAAAACACGTAGTGCTTCACGAAGCTCTTTGGAGTTTCGTGAATGTGTTGCAGATGCTGGGCCGCCTCGATGTCGGCCGGTGTCATGACGCCTTGCATTGGGTCTTCGCTCCTCTAGTTCCTCGCCTCGGGGGCGAGTGAAACTGACTGGCTCCGCTCGGGTGCGAGGGCAGCCGATTTGGGCTTGCCTTCGACACTGATGCCATCATCGTTTGTGTCCGCCTTCTTCCAAGCCCAACCCCACTTGGCCGCCTGGTCCTTGGGGTCGTAACCCCGTGCGTGAATGCGGCTCATCTTGTCGGACCAGCTCTTGTATTCGTCCATCTTCAGGATCGTGAGCAAGCCCTTCATCTTGTAGTGGTGCGTACCGCAGTGCTGCGTGCACGCGATGTCAAACTCGCCCGTCTCCTTGGCGGTCGTCCACATCCGGTTGATCATGCCGGGCATCGCATCCTGTTTGATGCGCAAGTTCGGCAAGGAGAAACTATGGATGACGTCGGTCGAAGCGAGCTGAAACAGGATGGGCACACCCACGGGCACCCGAATGTCATTCAAGGTGACGATATCGTCGGCGGTGTTGAATTTGCCGTCCGGTCCGGCGTATCGCGCATCCCACGCCCATTGATGGGCGTTGATCTCGATGCGTACGGCCTCGGGGTGCTTTTCCGCCTCGGTATAGTTCCAGAACGTGGTGTTCACATCGATCGTCGAGTTAAACCAAAGGTTTCCATCGACGACCAAGAAGATGACCGCGCTGATCGCCATCGCGAACGCGACGTGATGACCCGAGTCGCCGTGGTCGTACTCCGCTTGGTGATCCTTGCCGTGCTTGACAACCGCCGCAGCCATCCAGATGCACATAATGACAAACAAGATGGTGATGAAAAACGTCGTGGCGTTGATCAACCAGTCGATCTTGTGTCCGTCCACCGACACATCCCGGGGCAATCCCCAGCCGGTCGCGGGAACCGGGGCCGCGTTGGCAAAGGTCGCCGAGGTCAAAGCCACGAGCGTCACGAGCAGGCTCGTTAGTCTCTTTTTAAGGTGATTCATCATGGTAAATCCGATGTTCATGCCCAAAACGACATTCCCTTCACAACCTGCGTCCTCACGCGCTGTCCTCTGCGGTCTCGTCGCGATTTCCGCGCTTGATCCAAAGCCCGACGCTCAATGCGACCATCCAAGGCGAGAGCACCATGGCGCCGAGCGCCACGTTCGACATCAGCCCTCCGTCGCCACGCTCTGCGCAAACCGGGCAGGCCAACGCCAAAGACGAGCCGAGCACCGAAGCGAGTCCCCAGCCCGTCGCCACCATGTGTCGCAGGACGTTTCTCATCAATGACCCCACCGCGCGCGGTACATCCCCTCCGCGATCAAGATGAACGCGTAGAGCGCCGGAAAGGCAATCGGGAAAGCCACGGTCCACTTCATGAACTTCGTCTCGCCCTTGAGATGCATGTAGTAAAGCGCCACGATCGCCGCCTTGCCCAAGGCGAGCGCCACGAGCGCGGGCACCAGCAGATTCTTGGCGATGTTCATGCTCGGATGTGCCACACCGACTTCGAGGACCGTCAACACGATCAACCCGACGAACACACGCATGTAGCCTCGTACATGCTCTTTGTGGTCGTGGGCGTGATGGGCGCCATGAGCATCCGGAGCGTCCTCGGCGTCATCCGCGTCATCCGCGTCATCCGCGTCATCGTCGGCTTCATCCGCGTCATCGTCGGCTTCATCCGCGTCATCGTCGGCCGCTTCCGCTTCGTCGCCGTCGTCAGCCGCTTCCGCTTCGTCGCCGTCGTCAGCCGCTTCCGCCTCGTCGGCCGGCGCCGACTCTTCCTCGGTGTCGTCGACGTCGTCCTTTTTGCTCTCTTTTTTCTCGTCTTCGCTCATGGTTCAGATCTCTGAAAAACTCGGCAGCTGCCTACTAACGTTGTGCGCATCAGGACGGGATCAAGTAGATGAAGGTGAACACCAGAATCCAGACCAAGTCGACGAAGTGCCAAAACAGGCCCACGATCTCGACCGTGTTGGCGTCAGCCTTGTCGAGATACAGCGCACGCCAGACGAGTGATAGATAGATGACCCCCGAGGTCACGTGCAGACCATGAAAGGCCGTGATGCAGTAAAACGTCGTCGCGTAGTGGGTGCTGCCGAACACCAGCCCCTCGGCGATCAAGCCCGGGTGGTGGCCGCCATCGACGGCGTGCATGAAATACTCGAAGGTGCCGAAGTACTCTTGGGCCTGACCGCAGAGGAACATCAGGCCAAACATGATGGTGAGGCCGAGGTACTTCAGTGCCCCCTTCTTGTCGCCTGACTCCAGGGCGGAGTGCGAGATGACCATCGTCACGCTCGAGCAGATCAGGATGAAGGTCAGGAGCGCCGTGAAGTTGATACCGAATGCGGGCTCGAGCGCGCAGCCCAGCTCAGCCGCCTGCTCCTTGAAGCAGCCCCAGTAATCGGAACCACCGCGCAGGATCCCGTAACCCAGCAACAAGCCGCTGAACGAGAAGCCATCAGAGAGCAAGAAGATCCACATGCCGATCTTGCCAGCAGTGGTCTTGGCGTACAGACGGTCGTCGGGATAGACCATCGGCCCGTCGTGATGTGCGGCCGCATCTGCGCTCATGAACCGAGTTTCCTTTGCAAGAGTAGGGGCGTGGCGCGCGTCACGAGCCACTTGGCTGTGACGTACTGCGCGCGACGATAATCGAGACTGAACATAATTTCATCTACCGTTGTGTATTTCTGCCAAGATTTAGCCAGCTTAACCCAGATTTAACACCAAACCGATGTCGCGTACGAGCTTGTCGATCCCCTCGTCGGTCGCCTCGTAATAGCCGCGGATCCGGCCGGTGCGATCGACGAGCGCGAATCGCTCGCTGTGAAAGATCTCGAAGAGATTGTCGGCGTCCTTGCCCATGGCGAGCTTGAAACCGCCCACCACCGTCTTCTCGATGACCGACAAGTCACCGGTCAGAAACTTCCAGCGGTAGGGGCTCGCCTTGAAGCGTTTACCATAGGCGCGCAGCTTCTCAGGAGTGTCCGTCTCCGGATCGACCGAAAAGGTGACGATGTTGACCGCCGATCCCGCATTTCGGGTGCGGTGCTGGACGATCTGCAGCTTCTTCATCAACTTCGGGCAAACCGACGGGCAGCTGGTGAAAGCAAAACTCGCAACCCACACGTGGTGATCGAGCTGGGCCGAACCGAACTTGCCCCCGAAAGAGTTCGTCAGTTCAAAGCGGGGGAGCGTGACGTAGACAGGCGGCGGGTCGGGGAGATGGCGGCTCAGCGCGCCGGCCACAGGGGCGATGGCGAGAAGCGCGACGCCTGCAACCCAAAACGCCGATCGGCCGAAAACCCGCCAAATCGGACCAGGACGCGAGTCGAGCACCTTCATCGAAGCCGAGGTGTTCGCGACCTTGTCCACGGGGCTGTCGCCTTGAGCCGCGCTCGTTTCTTCTATTGGATCCATCTTCGCCATTAGGCCCCCACCATGATGGCGCCGATGAGCAGCGGCAGATAAACCAAAGACACGACGAACAGCTGGCGAGCCCAGCGATCCACTTCCTCGCGAGAAGCGTTGAGTTTGGCCAGTCCACGTACGCCGACGAACAGGAAGCCCGCCCCCAAGATCACGGCGGTCACGCAATAGACGGTGCCGCAAACGCCGAGCGGCACCAACACGAGAGACACGGCGATGAGGAGCAGCAAGTAGATCACCGCGTGAACACGAGCGGTCCGATCCCCTCGCTCGGCGGGCAACACGATGATCCCGGCTCGCGCGTACTCTTCAGATCGGAAGGTCGCAATCGCAACAAAGTGAGGCAATTGCCAAAAGAAAAGCACGCCGAACAAGGCGATACCGGGCCAATCGACCGAACCCGTTGCGGCGGTCCACCCGAGGAGCGGCGGCATCGCTCCGGGGATCGCCCCGACGAGAAGAGCGCGGCTCGTCACGCGTTTGAGCGGTGTGTAGGCGAACACGTACAAGACCAGGGCCAACGCTGCCAAGGCGGCCGTGAGCGGGTTGACCAGAACCCACAAGGTTGGCAGCGAGACCGCCGACAACAGGATCCCAAACCAAAGCGCAGCCGCAGCCGGCAGACGACCCGCGGGCAAGGGTCGGTTCGCCGTGCGCGCCATCAGCGCATCGCTGTCCCGCTCGATGTACATGTTGAGCACGTTGGCGCCGCTCACGACCAGCGCGATGGCCAATACGGCCACGAGCGCCGAGCGCCACTCGAGCGTTTGTACTTCGTCGGTACGCGCGGCGAGCCACATCCCGCCCAAGCCCGTCACGACGACCATGACGGTGATCCGCGGTTTGGTCAGGCGGATCAGATCGACCATGACCGCAAAGGCACGAGCGATCATGCCGCGCTCGACGAGCTCGGACGTATCCACTCGAGCGTTCACTCGGCCACCAGGCTGCAAAAGGGGCTCATGGCGTGGAGAACCTAACACCTCGTGCCCTCGCGTGCATCATTGATAAGAGCGCGTAATGACAATTCAATCCCTGCCTGACCGTTGCCAAGACTTCGCTCGAGGCTAGAAGAGGTCCGTGAGCTCGCCCGCGTTCTCGGCAGGCTCCTTCTCCGATCCGTCGTAGCTGAAGTTGGCTTCGACAGCCGCGCCACCCTTGATTTCGACCGTGGCTTCCTTCTGGCCGTAACGGGCGTGCCAGGCGACGATCTTGTACTTGCCATCGGGCACCTTGCCGATGTTGAAACTGCCGTCCGCACCACTGACCGAATAGAAAGGGTTGTCCGTGGTCACGATGAAGGTACGCATCCAGGGGTGGACGTCGCACTTGAGACGGTAAATGCCTGGCTCCTCGAAGCTGGCGTCGATATCCGCCGCACCCTTGGGCTGGGCTTTGTTGAACTGAACGTCGCTGCCCAAGGCCGCGTTGACGTTGTGCGTCGTAGCGTCGCTGTTCTTGATTCGAAGCTTCTGATCCGCCATCGCCCCCTGGATCCGCGGGGAATACATGCAATCGACCTGGTCGATGGTCACCGGCTTGTCGGAGCTGTAATCGCCCTCGAGTTGCTCGTCGGCGATCGCGATGAACACATCCTTGAGCTTGCCGTCGTTGACGACGACGGCGTTGAACATCACTTCCTTGTCCTTGCAGACATCCGCTTCCTTGCGCTTCTTGGGCACCTTCATTTCGATGGCCTTGCCTGTGAAGCTGACGACTCCCTTGATGGCCCCCTTGCCGTAACCACCCGTCGCGCCCGCTCCGTTCGTCTTGGCCGTGGCGGCCACCGTCGCACTGGTCGCTGCGGTGGTGGCGCTGCTCGGGCCGGTCGGCTGGGCGGAGTTGCGAAGACGCGAAATGAAGGGCTTGTCCTGCTTGTTGTCGTTCCCCCCAGGACAGGCGACGAGAGCAGCGGCTGAGAGCAATAAAGTGGCGATAGAAACGGCGCTACGAATCTTCATGATCAACGATCACCTTGTGGTTCGATTCCCCGCATCCCGTCCGCGCCTGTCTCCGTGGCAGGCCGACGTGGCAATGGGGCATGGTCATTGGGGGGACGCAGCATGGATGAGCTGCTGCGACGATGTGTCGCAGTCCTCTCGTAGACGAGCACATCGCGCGAGGCAAGTGTCTTGCTTTCACGCCTGATTACGCAAAAGCTGCGCCAGCTAAATGCCTGTATTTTCCTCCGAATCATCCGCCAACTCGAGAATCGAAAGCTCGTCGGACGGCGAGCGTCTGTCAAGCGCCAAGCCCAGCGCCGCGACGACCAAAGCCAATGCACACAAGGGACGTTCCGGCGCGGCTCGCGCGACCAGCGTCAGCGCGATACAACCACCGATCAAACGGCCACCCGACCCGCGGGTCAGCACGCCGAACAAGGCCAGCCAGGCGGCGATCTCTAGCACCACACGCGCGCCGTAAGCCACCGCTGGCACCGGGCCGCCGAGCATCGCTTGCACGAGTCGCGAAACCAAAATCACCACGCCGCTCGCGTCGGCCGTGGAAGCGACCACCACCAAGCCATACCCAGCGACCGACGCTGCCGCCATGGCGAAGACGACCGCGCGCGGACGGGACGAAGAGCGGGCCAGCCAGATCACTGCCAAACCCACGGCGAGTACCTCGAATGCGAAAGACAGGGTCGCACTCACGGTCACCAGGGTCGAGGCGAGCTCCGGCGAGGCCACCGCCGCGCCGACTGGCACCGAGCGCACGCCGATCGCGGCCATCGCGAGCAACCGGGCCATGCCCGCCAACGCCATCATGCCGACGATCAACGAGCCCGCTCGCAAGGGGCGATACCGCGACGCGTCCCGAGCGAGGCGAAAAGCAACCACCACGGCGGCCGTGCCAAAAACGAACACCAACAAGCGATGCAGGCGTGCTGCTGAGGCCACAATGACCGCGAACACCGCGAGCCCGCCGCCTAACAGGGCCGTCACCTTCAGTCCCCAGGCCAGACCCGCGCGAAACACCGCTGAAATCATGCCAACCGCCACAGCCGCAGCGCACACCGCGAACAGTTGTGTCATCAAACCCGCGCTTGCCTCGACAATATCGATGGCTCGGTCCGCCCCTATCCACACGCCCCGCAAGGCCGGCGCGAGGGCGCGCGCAAGCAGCGCGGCGGTCGCTCCGATCGCCCCGAGCCACCACATGACCAAGGGGCCGTCGTCGCTCGCCACATCGGCGTCCTTTGCGTGAAGTTGAGGCGAGTTCATCAGGTGTCTTCGACGAGGAGAAGTAGAAGCTGGTCCTCGGATATGAGCGCCGTCCCGTAGCGCCGAGCCTTCTCAGCCTTGCTCGACGTGGACTCCACATCAGCGATCAGAAGATAGTCGAGATCCTTCTTCACGCCGGAACTAACTTGGCCTCCCGCATCTTCGATGAACTGCGTGAGGATCTTGCGGGGTCTCTCGTGACTCCCCGTGATACAAAAGGACTTTCCCGCGAGCGGTCCGGCCTGCTTCTCGCTGACCGGCACGATACCGGCGGCACGTAGCCGCTGCAGCTCTGCCTCTCTCACCTGCAAACCATCGACGATTTGCCGCGCTTTGATGTCTCCCAAGCCCGGGATCGCCGCCAACTGCTCGACATCGGCGGCGCAAACCGCCTCGAGATCACCAAGTCCAGAAGCCACGATGAGGCGGGCCGTCTGGGTCGAGAAGCCCTCGATGCCAAGCGCGGCTAGAAACGTCGGCAAACGGAGTGGGAGTCGGCCCTGGATCTGCTCGAGAGCGTTGCTGGCGCTCTTCTCTCCGTGTCGGTCCAAGCTCGCGATGTCGTCGACGGTGAGCGCGTACAGATCAGCGGGCTCACTTAGTTTTCCTGTGGATACCAAGGCCGCCACGAGCTTGTCTCCCCATTCGAGTGCGCCGATCGCATCGATCCAGTTATGAATGCGACCTTCAACCAGAGCGGGACAACGAAGGTTGCGGCACATCAGGTATTCGCCCGCCATCTCGATCGGAGCGTCGCACACTGTGCAAGTCGTCGGAACCTCGATCGCCTTGTCGTTCTTGGTGACGACCTCTTCGACATAGGGGATCACGTCATTGCGCCGAGACACGAGCACCTCATCCCCGACCGCGATCCCTAGGAAACGCACGTGAGCAACGTTGTGGAGGGACGCGCGGCGTACCGTCGCGCCCGCAAGCTCGACCGGCTCGACGATCGCGACCGGCGTCACTCGCCCGCTGGGCCCGGTGTCCCAACGAATTTCCAGCACAGTGGACACCTTGCTGGGCGACGCGAACTTGAATGCGACCGCCGCGCGGGGGCGACGGTTCACATCACCCAATCGCGCCTGCACTTCGACGGAGTTGGCCCGCACGACGAGCCCATCGATTTCATAGTCGAGTGACTGCCGGAGACCTTCGCTATAACGCCTATGAATATCCAAAACGTCGTCCGCCTCGCCGGTATAGCTGTGGGGCGTAGCGAAACCGAGCTTGCGAATCCAATCGAACTTGTCGACCTCACTTCGATTCCCCAGCTCTTCAGCGATGTCGTAACAGACCACGGTCAAGTGTTCGGTCCCCTGCCCGTCCAGACGCCTCGAAGTGCCCGCAGCCGCGTTGCGGGCGTTGGCATAATCTGGAAAGTGGTCGCGCATGTCGCTGAAGCGGACAATGATCTCGCCCCGAACGGAGATGCGCCGACGATCGCCGATCCGAGCAGGCACCCCCCGCATTCGAGCGACATTGGAGGTGATCCGCTCGCCGATCTCCCCGTCGCCTCGAGTGATCGCATCGCTGAAGACACCGTCGCGATAAATGAGCTCGATGGAGATCCCGTCGAGCTTCTCGGTCACAAAAAGCCCTGTTCGTATCGACGGCTCATCTTGCTTTGCGAGCAATTCGTCGCATCGCTTCAGCCAGTCGCCCAGCTGCTCGGCGTTCGTCACCTTGTTGAGTGAACCCATGGGGATCTCGTGCTGCGCCTTTTCCCACGCCTCGCTCAACATGGCCGTCCCGACGCGAGCCAGAGCCGGGTGGGCCGGGGCCAAGGCGCGCAGTTCTTCCTCGAGGGCGTCGTAGGCGTCGTCAGAGACCGTGGGCCTGCCCGCGTAATAACTCGCCCGAAAGGTCTCGAGCCGGCTCGCGAGTTCCTCGACGCGGGCGGCCTGTGTCGGTCCGATCTCGAGTCCACCTCCGAGCTTTTTCATGGTCCTTCACGGAGGTAATAGGCCGGATCGACGGTCACGTGAACCCAAAACTTATCCTGTAATTTCCACTATTTAATTTTTTTTTTTCGATTCTTTGCAGGTTTTCGGCGGCTGTCCCGTCAAAAAATTCGAACCCCAACACGGCGGAGGTCTTATGAGTCACGATAGCCACACAGCTTATCCCACCAAGCAGCCACTCGACAGTGCGC
>JAPYTK010000025.1 GCA_029941785.1 Polyangiaceae bacterium
GCACTTGATGACGTTGACGCCCATCGCGTGGGCTTGTTTTAGCGTGGCGCCGCCCCGTCCGACGAGCGTCTTTTGGGGCGTGCCCGCTCCGCAGGTGGGCGTGTCGATCACGATGAGGCGGCCCCCCTTGTCACTGCGCGCCGTCAGCTTGCCTTGGCTCAGTTTGGCGGTGAGGGCGGAGATGGCCTCGTGATCCGGTGATGGATCGCCGGGATGCGCGGACAGCATGGCGATCGTGTAACTGATCGCCATCATTTGCTTTTGCATCGTGTCCGTGGCCTGAATCGGTCCGCTCGAGCCCAGGGGAATCGGACGCGGGGGCATCGGGCGCGGCTTGGCGGATGCTTTGGGCTTGGGCTTGGGCTTGGGCTTTTCTGCCTCGGCCGAGGCTGTCGCCGTCGCGGAGGTCGTCGCGGCGGCCGAGGCGTCGCCATCGGGTTTGTCGCAGGCAGCGAGCAAGAAAAATCCCAGGGCGCCACAGACTGCAATAGTACAGAATCGACGTGTCGAGGTCGTGGTGCGAGCCATCATGAAGAGGGCTTGTAGCCTAGATCCACCTACGCTGCGATGGCTGTTGCTCATCCAGACACGACGCTCTGGACTCCAGGCTGCTAAGCTTCACGGACCGATGCGATTGCCCATGATGTTGTTCGGCTTGGCCATGGGGCTCTGGGCTTGTGGCTCTTCGTCCGAGACGGCGGCGACGGCGAGCGCCTCGGGGACCAACGCCAGCAGCGCTGCATCTTCCGGAGCTGGCGGGCAAGGGGGAGCGAGCAGCAGCGGTGCGAGCATGCCGAGCGGGCAGGGGGGCTCGGCGGGGCAAGGAGGCTCGGTGGGCGCGGCCCAGTGCATGACGATCTGCGATACCCAGGCCCAGCTCGTCTGTCCGGGTTTCGATCACGTGGGGTGCGTGGCAGATTGCGAGAGCTTGGCTGAAGTCGCGCCGTGGTGCATGACGACGACCGACGCGTTCAACGCCTGCCTCGCCGCTCAATCGGCCAACAGTTTCGTCTGCGATCCGGAGACCGCTGGCGATGTCGACGCGAAACCGGGCGTGTGCAGCGCTGAAGTCGATGCGGTGCGCGATTGCTGGTTCGAGGGGCCGAGCGGGGGTCTTCCGGATTTGTCCGCAGCCGTCGCGTCCATTTGCACGGAGCAGAAAAGCTTACCCTGCGCTCACGCGAGCTGCGTCTCCGACTACACGGCGCTTCTTGCCGAGAGCGCGACGTGCAACGGCGCCTGGGCGGCGATGTTCGCGTGTGTTGCGAAGATCCCCGACAAGCAGTGGGGCTGCAATAACGGCAACCCCAAGCTGCTCAACGATGGCGGGGCTTGCGAGTTTCAGCTCGCGCTCGTCTTCGCCTGCGAGAACTGAGCGTCAGTCGGTCGCCGACGCGGCGTCTTCCTCCTCGAGCGCGCCGAGGGCCTCGGCGATCGCTTCGGTGTCGTCTTGGTCGGCGACGTGATCGATGGCGATGCGCAGCTTGGGTGAGGCGACGGTGCTTGCGACACGTTTCAGGCGTGCACTCTCCGACTCGTCGAGCTGTTCTCCGAGGGCTACGGCCGCGGCGGCGCGATCGACCGCGCGCGAGGCGTGATCTTCGATCGTGCGCCACAGGGCCTCGATGGAAATGGCTGCGCGCCGGTGGGCCCCGACCTCGAGGCGGGCTTGCAGGGCCTTGACCCAGTCGATGTGAGAGAGCTCCCCGCGCTGGATCAGGGCCTGGGCTTGGACGGGGACGCGCTGGCGGTGCTGAACGAGCGAGGCGTAAATCCGGGCGTAGATGGCGGGCGTTTCGCCCGACGACCACTGCTTATGTTCGACGGGGATCCGGTACGTTTCGCCGGAGCGGAGCTGAAGCTCCACTCCGGAGTGTTTCTGGTTTCCGAAGCCCCGTTCTTTCTCCGCCACCGAGACCACGTCGTCGTAGTCGATGAAGCGCTCGCGCCCCAGCCAGCGCGTGAGCAGGCCATCGGCGCCAACTTCCAGCCGGGTGGGCGCGTGCTGCACCGTGATCATCGCGACCAAGAATCCGAGCATGCCAATGATGCCGAGGCTGGGGTGGATTTCGGCCAGGATCGCGACGAGCAGACCCATGCCGACAAGACCGCCGACCCCGACCGCGAAGGCCTTCAATGGCGCGACTGCGCGCATACGCGACAAGGTGCGAAAGCGCCCCACGGTCTGATCGACACCAAATCCCAGCGCGCTGAGTACCTGCTCACCTTGGGTCCAGTCGGGTACCGCGATCTCGATGTCGGACCGAAATCGTCCGCGGACGAGCCGCACCCGGGTGTGATCGCCGCCCGGCGCCAGGTAGGCGTTCTTGATGGATGTGCGGGGGAAGGACTTCTCGCCGATGTAGAGCGTGTCGTCGTCGGCGCGAAGCTCGGTGGGAACGAGGCGCGGGCGGTAGTTGCGCTTGTACAGCCAGAGGTTCAGCACCAGTCCGCCGATGGTCAAGTGCCCGGTCGGGAGGAGAAACAGGGCGTTCCATTTGACGAGCGCGAGGAGGCCGAGCAGTCCGGTGAGGATGAACGGCGACGCGCCCAGCCATTGAAACCACGGGTTGCGTTTGACCGTGCGGGAGGTGACTTCGATACGCTTGGCGTCTTGTCGCGACATCGTCGAGAGCGATCTTACTCGCTGTCACCGGCCGCGATGGCGAGAAAGCGCGTGGTCTCGTCTACGTTCGTGTCTTCGGCTCGGGCGCCGCGCGACAGCCACGCCATGACGATGATGTTGGCGATGAGGCCATAGAGCCCGGCGTGCAGCTTGAGTGGTTGCCAGTCCGGCTTGAGCACGAACAAGGTCGTGACGAGGGAGCCCGCGATCAGGCCGCCGAGCACGCCCCGTCCCGTGACGCGCTTCAGGTAGAGCGTCGCGAGCACCACGGGCGCGAACTGAACCACCGCGCCGTAGGCCGACAGCAGCAGCATGACGAGCGACACCCCGTAGGCGTGGGCGATCATGGCCGTGATGTACGACGCGATCATCACCACCACGACGAGCCAGCGGATCACCGTGCGCTCGCGTTCGGGCGCCATCTCATGCCCGCCAGCGTGTCGCCAGCCGTCGCGCACGGCGATCGATGCGGCGGCGTGCACCATGGCGTCACCGGAGGACATCGACGCGGCGAGCGCGCCGGCGCAGAACAGACCGACCAGAACGGCGGGCAGATCGGTGTTCATCAAGATGTGCGGCAAGATCTGATCGGGGCGCCCGGGGGAGGTGGCGAAGAGCACGCCCGCGAAGCCGATCAAGAACAGCGGGACGAGGAAGATCTGAAAGGTTGGGAACAGCACCACCGTGCGGCGGATGGTCTTGTCGTCCTTGGCGGTGAAGGCCTTCATGAACAGGTGCGGCCATACCGACGCGCCGACGGTCGAGACGATGATCGCCGCAGAGTACTGTCCCCAGGTCCATTTGCTCCCGGGCGCGACGAGGTGTTCCGGTTTCGTGGCGACGATCTGTTCGAACATCGGGCCCACACCGCCGTAGAGCACCTCGGGCAGGTACAGGCCGAGCCCCCAGGCGAGGACCAACATGAAGATCCCTTGCAGGGTGTTCGTCCAGCCCACGCCGAGCACGCCGCTCTTGAGCACGTAGGCGAGCACCACGGCGTAGACGATGGCGCCCCCCGCCCAGACCGGCAGCGCGCCGCGGGTGACCGTCTCGAGCACCATGCCGGCGCCCTGGATTTGCAGCGCGAGGTAGGGAATGAAAGCGACGACGCTGATGGCGGCCATCACGCCCGCGATCGCCGGGGTGCGAAAGCGGTGGGCGACCATCGCGCCCTGCGTGACGAATCCGTACTCCCGTCCGAGGCGAGCGGCCCGCGGGCCCAAGAAATAGAAGGGCGCGAAGCCCATGGCGCCGTAGGCGAGGATGTAAAAGGATGCGGCGCCCTTGCTGTAGGCCCAGCCCGGCGCCCCGAGGAAGGCGAAGGCGCTGAAGACGGTCGCGCCAGTGATGAAGTACATCACCACGAGCCCGAGGTTGCGGTCCCCCGCGACGTAGCCGACGGCGGTATTGCTCGCCTTTCGGCCCGGCCACATGCCCACCACGAGCGAGAGCAGGAGGTAGGCTGCGGCCACGCTGACGACCACGGCTGAAGAGGTCATGACCAGCGGTGTATTCGCGTTGCCTCTCCGCGTCGCCCCCCAAAGCGCTGTCGTGAGACAGAAGTGACGCGCCGCGGCAATGTCACAACTCGGTCATACCACCCCGCTGCCGATTGAGCGTACCGGGGCAGGTATGCGATTCTAAAGCGGATGCGAGGACCAAAAGCCACACATGACGGCCCGCGGAGCGCCTGGCTCCTGTATTGGGTAGGCCGCGCCTGGATGAAGGTTGCCGGCTGGGATGTCAAAGGTCAGCTTCCCGAGGGTGGCAAGGGCGTGCTCGTCGCCTCGCCGCACACCAGCAATTGGGATCTGCCGTACATGATCGCCGTCGCTTGGATTTTTCGGTTGCGGATCAACTGGCTCGGCAAGCACACCTTGTTCAAGAGTTGGCGCGGCCCGTTCATGCGGTGGCTCGGCGGTGTGCCCGTCGATCGGAGCGCGTCGCATGGCGTCGTGGACCAGGCTGCCGATCTGCTCACGGACAGCGACGGGATGTACCTCGCGGTAGCGCCCGCTGGCACCCGATCTCGCGCTGCGCACTGGAAGAGCGGTTTTTATCACATCGCCAACACGGCCAAGGTACCCATCGTCTTTGCCTTTCTCGATGTTGAGAACAAGGTTGGCGGCGTCGGGCCGGGCTTCGTTCCGACCGGTGACATTCACGCCGACATGGACAAGATCCGCGCGTTTTATGACGGCATGAAGGGCTTCCGCCCTGAGCTCAGCACCGTGATGATGCTCAAAGAAGAGATGACCGAAGAAGCCCAGGCGGCTTGAGCGTTCGCCGGTAGGATCGGGGTGCGGGAGACGACGCGCGGCGCCGCGACTCTCCTAGCCTTCCTCGCCGGTGGCAAGATGGTAGCTAAGCATCGCCACGAAGGTCAGCAGCACCCACATGATGCTGTAGGCAAAGGATGGTGGAAGACCGAAGATGAGGGGTGTCGCCCGGTTGCCGAGCGCCGGATACACCGGCCAAATCAGCGCGACCATGCACACGGCGAAGTAGCTTCCGAGGATGAGGTGTCGACGTTCCATCGCGTGGGAGCCATGTTTCGGCTGACGGCTGCGTGGGTCAAGTCCGCTGGTGTCTGGTTCGGCCCCCGGATGTGCTCAAGAGCTGATCAGGGCACGATCCGAAGTGGCGTGCGTGGCGATCCGTCGGCGTGGCATCCCGGTCGGTGGAAGGCGAAAACGTCCTCGATCCAATCGTTGTCGAGTGCGACGCAACCAAGTGTCCAATCGCCCGACTCCTCTCCTCCTCCCCCTCCGTGGACTTGCAGGTAACTACCAAGCGGTGTGTTTTGCGGCGCGAGACGGCAGCTTCGATTGGCCCGCTCGATGGCATCGTGCTGTCTGCGTGTGATTTGTTTTTCGGCCAGGCCCCGCTGGGCATCTTGCACATTCGGATAACCGATCTGCAAGGTCCGGTGGAAGCGGCTGTGCCACTTTCCCGTGATCAGGTACTCGCCCTCCGGCGTCCGGCCGTCTCCTTCGTGGTGCTTGTGGCCCGCTGGCGTGAAACCGAGCGAGACATCGTAGCGACCGGCAATTGTATCGCCACACAGCAGCTCGAGAGTGCGCTCGGACTTGTCGACAACAATGGAACGCGCGCCGCTGCATGAGGAGAGGAGCGACGATTGGACGGGGAGCGGCGCATTATCTGCGGGCGCGATCGCCCCGCAACTAAAGACGGCTGCGAGGGCCGTACAGAGAAGGTGACGGTGTGGGGGCATGTTGAGCCTCGCGAGTGTTGGGTGCAGCGAGCCTGACGACGGCGAAAACCGCTGCCGCCCGCTCATTCCATGCATCGCTTCCGGATGACAAAGTGTGACTATCTGTCGAAAACTTCTCACTTTCGATCATAATTTCCAAGTGTTGCGACAGTGAGGTATGATGCGTTCGGTGGGGACTGCGATTTTCAATATCGTTGTGGGCTTGGGCTTGCTCGTCGCTGGCTTGAGCGGAGAGTTCAATCTGATTGGCACGAGCAGTCCGACTCTGCTCGCGCTTGTTGGCGGGTTGATCGGGGCGCTAGGGATCTTTCAACTCTCCAAGGCACGCCGCCGCTGATCGCGGGATGCGATCGCCAAGATCGCGTCGCCGAGCCGGAGCTGGTAGTGATACCTCTTGTGGTATTTGCTATTGGGAGAGGTCGGATGTTGAAGATGTGGCGTAGGTTTTGGGCACCGTGCTTGGTGTTGGCGGTTGGCTTTGGCATGGCGTGTTCGAGTTCGACCGGGACCGACACGGACGGGGGGACGGCGCGGGAGTGCACCTACAACTCCGATTGCAAAGATCCCCTGCTCTGTCTGTACGGGTCGTGCGTGGCTCAGTGCAAAGCCAAGGTGGATTGTTCGACGGGCTACGATTGTGTGAATGGCGTGTGCGAGCCATCGGGGGCGAGCTCAGGTAGCGGCGGAGGCGAGCCACTGCCCGAGAATTGCACCAACGGGGACAAGGACGTCGACGAGACGGACGTCGATTGTGGCGGCAGCTGCGCACCGTGCGAAAGCGGTAAGGCCTGTGGCGGAGAAAGTGACTGCGACAGCAAGAACTGCAACAACGGGGTGTGCCAGGCGGCGACCTGCTCCGACATGATCCAAAACGGCGGAGAGAGCGACGTCGATTGCGGTGGGACCGCATGTGCTAAGTGCGACAACGGCGGCGAGTGCGGGGCAGCTTCTGATTGTGCGAGCGGTATTTGCTCAGGGGGCAAGTGTGTCGAGCCTAGCTGCGTCGACGGTATCAAGAACGGTGACGAGACCGACGTCGACTGCGGAGGAAGTTGCGCGAGTTGTGACTCGACCAAAGGTTGCGACAAGGGAAGCGATTGCACGAGTGGCGTCTGCTCTGGTGGTGCATGCCAGCAACCGAGCTGCAGCGACGGCGTCAAGAACGGCATGGAGACGGATCTGGACTGTGGCGGCGGCTGCGATGCGTGCGGCACCAACAAGACCTGCGCCATGAACGGCGATTGCGCCAGCGGCGTGTGTGATGGAGGCAGTTGTTTGTCAGCCGGATGCGGGGACATGGTGAAGAACGGCGACGAGACGGACGTCGATTGCGGAGGGGCTTCGTGCGGGGACTGCGTCGACGCCGCGGCCTGCCTGATCGACGGCGACTGCATCAGCGGCGCGTGCGTTGGCAATGTATGTACGCCGACCTACGTGCTGACGGTCATCAAAGCCGGAGCGGGAAGCGGCTTTGTCGAGGCCTTGCTGGACGGGATCAACTGCGGGCAGCAGTGCAGCAAGAAGTTCGTGTCAGGTAAACAGGTGACGCTCTCGGCCCTCGCCGATGGTGGCTCGACCTTCGCAGGTTGGCAGGGTGGAGGCTGCAGCGGAATCGGCGACTGTTCGGTGTCGATGACCCAGGCCGAGGTGGTGACGGCCACCTTCGACGCCAATCAAATCGGGGCGCATAGCTGGTCTGTATCGTATGGCAGCAACGGCTACGACCGCCTGTCCGCAGTGGCGATCTCGAGCGATGGAGATGTGGCGGCGGTGGGCAGCTTCCAGAACACCATCGATTTCGGAGGTGGTCCACTCAGCGCCGTTCATCAAGATGACTTGCTGATCATGAAACGAAAATCCGACGGTGCTCCCGCGTGGTCGCGCCGTTTTGGTTCCTCCTATGGAGACTTTGCCCGAGCGGTCGCGGTCGACTCGCAGGGTGATGTCTTGGCGTCTGGCTTCATGACGGCAAGTTTCTCACTCGGTGGGGCGGTCTTGCCGTGTTCGAACGCGGCCTTTTTTGCAAAGTATGCGTCCGGCAATGGCGCACATCTGTGGTCGCGCTGCACCGGCAGCTCGCCCGTGATGTTGCGCGCGGTCACGGACAGCATGGACAACATGATCGTGGCGGGTCATACCGTCAATGGCAGCCCCGACTTTGGTGGTGGATCCATTGGGACTTTCGGGAGCGGTGATGCCGTGATCATCAAGTACAAGGGGACCGATGGTGGCTACCTTTGGGCCAAGCGCTATGGCAGTAGCTCACAGGATTATGTGAGGGGCTTGGACATTGGTCCCAACGACGAGCTCTATTTGTGTGGCAAGTTCAAGAGCAGCATGAACATCGGGGGTCAGGGTTTGCTTGGCGTCGGCGATTACGATATTTTCGTCACGAAGTTGACCGCGGCCGGCGGCCATACGTGGTCGAAGAGCTTCGGTGACAGTTTCGCCGACGAGGCCGAGGACGTGGCGGTGGGGCCGCAAGGCGATGTCGTCATCGTCGGAGAATTTCGCGGTACAGTCGACTTTGGCGGCGGCCCGCTGACGAGTCAGGGCAACACGGACATCTTCGTCGTCAAGCTCAAGGCAAACGACGGCTCTTACATGTGGGGCAAGCGTTTTGGCGGGGGCGACGCCGACGTGGCCAGAGATGTAGAGATCGATTCGAATGGCGAAATCGTCGTCTCGGGGGTTATCGGCAGCAACGTCGACTTCGGCGGCGGCCCTCTCACGAACAAGGGATTGAGCGACATGTTCGTGGCGCGGTTTTCCAGCGGCGGCGCCGTCATCTGGGCGAACAGCTTCGGCACGAGCGCCAACGATGACGTCCACGGCCTGTCCCTCGATAGCTTGGGTAGCCCGGTCCTTGTAGGAGAAGTCCCGGGACCGCTCGACTTTGGCGGTGGTTTCCTACCCCACGTTGCGCTGAGCGACATGTTCATCACGAAACTGACGCCGTGACCCGACCGTCCGGAGGCGACGAAGCGACGCGGGCCGACAGTGGCGTCCGAAACGACGCGGCCGTCGAACCGCAAGAAGAGGTCACGGGCGCTTCGGGACCATCGATTCAGTTGCGTTCGCTATCAGGAGCCGAGTACCGGAGCGCGACGGCGAGCCTGGTGAGCACTGTGGCGGTTCGGGACGAGCAAGCGGCTCGAGCGAAGGCTGCCACGAAACTCAGCGTGGCCGCGTCGTGTGTGACACTCGTCGCCTTGCAATTCCCGCAGCATCACGCGCCGGGGGGACGTGCTTTGGCGGCAATCAGTCTGGTCGGTGTGCTCGTGTGCGGGCTGGTCTTGATGTGGCGCCAGCGGCGCAGCGCTTTCAATCCGAGCGAGGTGGCCATGCTTGGCCTCGTCTCGGTGCCCGCCACGTTGACCATCACGTATGACGTGGGCGTCTTCTCGCCCGTGGTGCTCGTCCTCTTTCTCTTGGTGTACTTTTTCGGCCTGAGTGATGACAGCCGAGGCGGCCTCCTCGTGGTCGTCGCATGCGCGGGTGGGTATGTGGGGCTCGCCCTCCTCGCCATTGTCGGGCGAATCGATCCCGGGCAATCGATGGTGCCCTTGGGCGATGTCGATCGAGTGGCTCTCGTCGCATTGACGACCGTCATTGCGCTTCTTTTCGGCATGACCCACTTGCTCGCTCGGATGAGTCGTCGAGCCACCATGGAGGCGATGCTGAATCTCGAACTGGCCCAGCGGCAAATACGGCAGCGGGAGGCCCTGCTCAACGAGGTGCACGCCGAGATGCGCGACGTGAAGAAGGCTGGCCGCATCGGCCGGCTCACGGGGCAAGACGTCGGTCCGTATTGGGTGGGAGAGGTGCTCGGTCGCGGCGCCATGGGAGAGGTGTACGAGGGAGCGGAGCGGGAGGGCGAGGAGCAGGTCGCGCTCAAGGTCTTGCACGCTCATATGATCGACAGCGAACACTATGTGGAGCGCTTTTTTCGCGAGGCGCAGATCACAAGTGCGCTCGAGTCTGCGCACATCGTCGGTGTTCACGGGACCGGCCATGCCCCCGACGGATCGCCCTACCTCGCCATGGAGCATCTGATAGGTCACGATCTCGGCTGGCATGTTCGTGATCGCGGGCGCTTCTCCCTTTCCGACGCCACGGAACTGATCGCGCAGCTGGGCCGAGGGCTGGCCGTGGCGCATGACGCGGAGGTCGTGCATCGGGATCTGAAGCCGGCCAATGTCTTCTTCGATGAAAAATCGAAAGTGTGGAAGGTGTTGGATTTTGGCATCAGTAAGATTCATCAGAGCGGCGGCACGCTGACCGGCGGAGAGGCCATCGGCACGCCGAGCTACATGGCTCCCGAGCAGGCGGGGGGGGAGGACGTGGACCATCGCGCGGACATCTTTGCGCTCGGCGTGATCGCTTACCGTGTGCTGACCGGTCGGCCAGCGTTTACCGGCAAGGACGCTCTGACGACCATGTTGGCTGTGATGAAGGACCAACCGGTGCGGCCGAGCGAACTCGCCCCGCTCGATATCGATGTGAATCGCGCGCTCGCTCTCGCCCTTGCCAAGGAGCGGGACGAGCGCTTCGACAGCGCGCGCGATTTTGCCAAAGCACTTTTTAGTGCCAGCCGAGCCTGCCTGCCGGACAATCTTCGTGACAAGGCCGATCGTCTCATCGCGGCGCGGCCGTGGAAGCGTGACACCTCCGGAGTGACGCAGGTGGATCGGAAAGCCGACCCACCGACCGAGACGCATGTAGAGTGAGCTGGTGCAGGACGAGAACCCCAAGCGTGCTCGCGTGGTCGATGTCGTTGCGGCGATCGACAGTATCGACGCAGCGAGTTGGGATGCCTGCGCGGGCTCCGCGGATCCGTTCGTCTCCCACGCCTTCCTGAGGGCATTGGAGAACAGTGGTTCGGCGACTGCGGAGACCGGCTGGCTGCCGCAACACCTCGTGGTTCGAGGCGACGGTGGCCAGATCGACGCGGTGGCGCCGCTCTACGTCAAGGCGCACTCGTACGGTGAATACGTCTTCGATTGGAGTTGGGCTTCGGCCTACGAACGAGCCGGCGGGCGTTACTATCCCAAGCTTCAGTGTTGCGTACCCTTCACGCCGGTCCCCGGATCGCGGCTCTTGGTGCGCGATACGGCCCACCGTTCCGAGTTGCGCAAGGTGCTCGTCACGGCGATGCACGAACTTGGCGAACGGCACGAGCTAAGCTCGGTGCATGTGAGTTTTCTTCTCCCGGAAGAGCAGGCGTGCTGTGAGGATCTCGGGTTCTTGGCGCGCACCGGGATACAGTATCATTGGCACAATCGCGGCTACGCGAGCTTCGACGAATTTCTCGCGGCACTCGTGTCGCGCAAACGAAAGGCGATCCGTCGGGAGCGCCGTGAAGCAGCGGCTTCAGGCCTGCGCCTGGTGACCCTCACCGGCGACAGCATTCTTCCTTCGCATTGGGATGCCTTCGATCGCTTCTACCGCGATACGACGTCCCGTAAATGGGCGGAGCCCTATCTGAACAAGGACTTCTTTTGCCAGCTCGGCGAGACGATGCCGGAGCGCGTCGTCTTGATGATGGCCGAGCAAGATGGCCAATGGGTAGCGGGGGCGCTGCACGTGCTTGGGGAACAGGCACTGTACGGCCGCTACTGGGGTACGCTCATCGACCGGCCCTTTCTCCATTTCGAACTCTGCTACTACCGGGCGATCGAGTTCGCGATCGAGCATGGCCTCGACCGAGTTGAGGCAGGCGCTCAAGGCGAGCACAAGATCAGCCGGGGGTATCTACCGCAAAGAACCCACAGCGTTCACAGCCTGGCGAACCTCGGATTTTCCGAGGCGGTGGAGGCAGCACTGGAACGCGAATCGTGCGCACTGGATCGGCAAGAACAGCTACTTCTTGCGCAAAGCCCGTATCGTCAAGACGACGAGGCTTGACGGCATCGCGGGGCGAGCTGCCCTACGGCGATGAGTTTCCTCGATCGCTTGGGAAAACAGGCCATGGACGCGCTCGACAAGGGCGTGCGGCGCGTGGAGAGTACCCGCCGCCGGGTCGGGCCTTTGCTGGAAAAGGCGCCGATCCCCGAGGCCTTGCGCGAGCGCTTGCGCTTGCACGACGAGCCCATCGAAAGCGTACCCGAGCCCGAGCAAAACCGTTCGCCTTTCGCCAAACCAGAAACGCCCGACCAACCACAGGGCCCGTTGGGTGATGAAGAATGTGCGGCGCAGCTCTACGGAAAGAGTTCCTGCCCGTGGACGGGTCGTACCCAGCAGTTGCTTCGCGATTACGATGTGGAACACGACTTCATCGATCTCGCGACGAAAGAGGGGTCCCGTTTCGGACCTCGGTTGATCGCCGAAACGAAGCAGCACGAGAGCCCCTATGTATTCTTGCGTGGTGAATTTATCGGTGGCTTCAACGCGCTGAGCGAGATTGTCCGACTCGGACAGCTCGACGAGATGACGACTGCGGAAGGCGATCGTCGACAGGCCGAAGGCCGAACGCGCATCGTGATTGCCAAGCGAAGCGACGCGGATGCGCCTCCCGGCGAACGAGGGAATCCCGACGACCGCGACTGAAGGTGGCTGGCCTTCAAGGAGGCGCGGTCTGTCGATCGAGGGCGATCTCCAATCGTTGCCTTTCGAGTTGAGGTGCTGTTTGGGGCCCCCAGACCCACCCGATATGCAGCAGCCAGACGCAAAATCCCGACGCGCAGAGGGTCGCGAAGAAACGCGTGATTCGCCGGCGGTAGGTCCCGTGGCCCCTGGCTCGGAGCGCACCCATGAGCAGCAAAATCGGAAGCACCGCGCCGAAGGCGCGACACACGTCGAGCCAAGCGAGGGTCCGCCGATAGATCCGGGCGAATACGACCTCGGCCTGTTGGCCGAGCGGCCGCCAGTTGCTTTTTAGCGGAGGAGCGGTTCGTCGTGATATGGCGTAGTCGACCAGGATCGCGGGATGGTCGGAGAGCGCAAGGGTCTCCCCGGTCCGAAGCTTGACCTCTTCCTTCCACAGCTGCCGCACCTCGCGAGCGTCGATGGTTAGGTCGCCCGCGGACCGGAACATTTGCGCATCGATCTCAAATTCCCGCCCCGCCATCGAAAGTTTCGCGCGTCGGGCCATGAGCTTCGATGCTAGCTGATCCGGTTCGACGTTGAAGTCTCCAGCGACAATGATCGGCCGTCGCTCTTCACGGCTCTTTTTCGCAAGCACACGACCCACTTCGTAGGCCTGCGACAGGATCACCTCTTCGTAGTCTCGCATGAAGTACTGCGCCTGGAGGTGAGTGTTCGCGACCATCAGCGATCCGAGGGGCGTGTCAATCGTGGCCATGCACACGCCCTTAATGGCCATCCAATCGAGGTGCCACGGAATCAAGATGGGACGGCCCATCGTGAAGGGATGAAACTGGACGTCGAGGATGGGGTGTCGGGACGCGAGCCACAGGCCGCTTCCGCTGTCGCTGTGGCCACTTGCTTGCGCGTAGTGATGACTCAAGCCCGCCGCACTCAGGACTTTCGCCATGGCTCTTCCGTCTTCCGGAAGCCACACCTCCTGCAGCATGACCACGTCGGGCGAGAGCTTGGCGATGGCTGCGCCGATAGCGTCGAGTCGCGCGCGTCGGGCGGGGCTAATGTGCGGCAGTCCCCATACGTTGTAGCTCAGGACGCGAAACGACAGGGATTGAGGCGCGCTCTCATTGGCTGCGAGCGGATGGGACCAAAGACCCGCGAGCAGCAAGCAGACCATGACCTTCAGCTGCTGGGCGCGCTGGGAGAACACCGGCCGACTTTACACCCCGAGGACCCTCGCGTCCGCCCGACTTTCGACTATAGTCACGACCCTCATCATGTGCCGCGTACTCGGATACCTCGGACCCAAGGTCAGGATTGCTGATCTCATCACGCGACCTAAGAACTCGCTCATCAACCAGAGCTTCGACGCGGAGTACCACCATATGCTCCAGGTCGCCGGCGGGGGTTTTGCGAGTTGGGAGAAGGGGTCGCCGACAGAGGGCGAGCCCCTCATCTACAAGAGCTGCCAGCCTGCTTTTTACGACAAGAACTTGCAGGCGCTCAGCCGCAAGCTTCACACGAACAACCTGCTCGCCCATATACGGGCCACCGGCTACTCGCATCGCGCCTCGATCCACGACGACAACTGCCACCCGTTCCTGTATCCGGAATTTCGTCTGGCATTGGCACACAACGGCGGCCTCCCCGGTTGGCGAGAGATGCGCAGCGACATCATGGCGGCGAGCAAGCCCGAAATCGTCCGTCACCTCGCGGGAAGTACCGATACCGAGACCCTCTATTGTTTGCTCATGTCGCAATACGACGATCCCACGCGGGACATGAGCAGCGCGGAGATCATCGACGGGCTCACGCGCTTCATGCAGAAGATCGTAGAGATCAAGAAACGGCACGGGAACCGGAACATTGCCAAGCTGAAGTTCTTCCTCGCCGATGGCAATGACCTCGTCGTGGCGAACATGGGTCTCGGTCTTGATTACGCGACGGAGATCGACACGAGTTGGGAGGACGTACGTCACACCGCCCCCGGCACGGACGAGCACAAGATCGCGGGGGTGATCGAGCCCGTTTGGTACCTGAGTGGCAGCGATTACGGCGAGCAGTTCGACGGCGATCGAGCCGGGCAGTTCACCATGCGCCATCGGGGGACCGATGCGACGGACGCGGTCATCATTTCATCGGAACACCTCACGGCCGATCCCAGCGATTGGACGCCGGTCGACTTTCAACATGTCGTTTTCTTTCGTCGTGGCGAGACCGGTTGTCAGGTCGAGGTACAGCGTTTGAGCATCTGAGCGCGGAATCGCCATGAAGATCCATCTCGTCGACGGTACCTTCGAGTTGTTTCGGGCCCACTTTGGTGCGCCGTCGGCTACGGGCCGCGATGGACAGGAGGTCGGAGCGACGCGGGGTCTGTTGCGCTCGCTTTGGGTACTGCTCGCCGAGCCGCAGGTCACGCACGTCGCGATCGCCTTCGACACGGTCGTAGAGTCGTTTCGCAACGATCTCTTCGATGGGTACAAGACGGGGGAGGGCCTCGAGCCGGAGCTTTGGGCACAGTTTCCTCTTGCCGAGCGAGCCGCGCACGCGCTCGGCATGGTCGTCTGGCCGATGGTCGATTTCGAGGCGGATGATGCACTCGCGACGGGGGCGGCGCGATGGGCGGATGTTCCCGAGGTCGATCGGGTGGTGCTCTGTTCACCGGACAAGGATCTCACCCAATGCGTGATCGGCGACAAAGTCGTCTGCGTCGATCGGATGCGCAAGCGGTCGCTGAATCATGAAGGGGTGATCGCGAAATATGGCGTCGAGCCGGCGAGCATCCCCGATTACCTCGGCCTCGTTGGCGACGCGGCGGATGGCATTCCCGGGATCCCTCGTTGGGGGGCCAAGGGAGCGGCGGCGGTGCTTTCACATTATCGTCACGTGGACGCCATTCCCGAAGACGTCGACAGCTGGGCGATCAAGGTTCGGGGTGCCAAGACGCTCGCGGCCAATCTCAACGCGCAACGGGAGGACGCACGACTGTACGTCGAGCTGGCGACCTTGCGGCGTGATGTTCCTCTCAGCGAGAGCTTGGACGAGCTGTCCTGGTCCGGAGCGCGCCGCGAGTATCTCGCGACCTTGTGCGAAGAAATCGGAATGCGAGCGGAATTTCTCGATCGGATCAGCCAGTGGCGTGATGACTAGGACGGCAGTATGCAAATCGATCCCAAAGACTACGACTCCCGCCGGCTCTATCATCTCTTGATGAGTTGCGTCACGCCCCGGCCGATCGCTTGGGTCTCGACGGTGTCGCGCGAAGGGGTGCGCAACCTCGCCCCGTTCAGCTACTTCAACGCGGTGACGTCCAAGCCCCCGCTGCTCTCGATCGCGGTGGGCCGCCGTCGCGGAAAGCGAAAAGACACCGCAGCCAATGCCTCGAGCACCCGCGAGCTTGTCGTGAATATCGTCACCGAGCCGCTACTCGACAAAATGGTTGAGACGAGCGCGGAAGTCGGCCCGGAGGTCGACGAAATTGCGACGGCTGGTCTTACGGTGATCGAGAGCGTGGTCGTCAAGCCGCCGCGTATCGCCGAGGCGCCGATCCAGCTCGAATGTCGCACGCGAGAGATCTTCGAGATCTCCCCCGGGATAGTTGATCTCGTCATCGCCGAGGTCGTCATGTTTCACGTGTCGG
Organism: Polyangiaceae bacterium; assembly: GCA_029941785.1. Classification (GTDB taxonomy): domain Bacteria; phylum Myxococcota_A; class Polyangia; order Polyangiales; family Polyangiaceae; genus JAPYTK01. The sequence continues at coordinate 16,045 of JAPYTK010000025.1, forward strand.
ACGAACTTCCCATCGATGAGGAGCTGCACATTCCTGCGGCGTCCCTCCGGCCTGTCGCGAGGTTGGGAGCGTCGGACTATGCCTTTCTCGGCGAGATCCAACGGCGTGATCGGCCTGCCAAGTAGCCACGCGAGCGCGATCGTCAACGCCGCGGCCTACCTGGGTGCACAAAGCTAAAAAAGGGCAGGCTCGAGAGCCTGCCCTCGGGAGGGAGGAGTGAACAAGGAGTTCGGGATAAAGTTCGTTTGAAGCGAGCCGCTGCTGCCCGCTTCGGTGGTACGGACTAGAGGGTGCCGTACTCGGCGCAGCCCCAAGCCTTGATGGTGAGCTCCCAGTCCCACTTGCTCAGGAAGTGTTTTCCGTCGCGGCGTACGGTCCAGAAAGCGCCATTTGTGAGTTCGAGATGGGTATCCATGTCGATGGTCTGTTGCGCATTGAAGAGGTGGTCATCCGTGTCGAGCGCGAGACCACTCGAGACGACGGGAGCGATGCTGCCGGCTGTCTTGAAGATCCAGCCGTTGTCCCCTTCGACGTGGTCGCCAATTTCGCTGGCGGCGCCGCCGATGGCATTGATCATGTTCTGGTAACCGTCGGTGGTGTCCGCTTCGATGCAATCGTAGGTGACCAAGAGGGAACCGCCCGGAGTCGTCGGCCCGGCTTGACCCCAGAAGACGCCTGACTCCAAGGAGAACTGATGGGTCTCGCCCTCATCGAGCGGTGGCGTTTGCGGGGTGACCCGGATTTCCGCGCCATTTGTCGATTCGGCTTGAACGACGCAGTAGACCTTGTCGTTGGCGATGTCGTCATCTTCCTCGTGCACGGTGACGGCGGCCACCGCCAGTCGGAGCTTCGGATCACCACACTCGATGGTGCCACCGAACTCGTCGGTCATCGGCGTGTAGCTGATGGGCTCCATCTGCCTTTCGGGGTAGTAGGCGCGGTAGGCTGACAATTCGCTGAGGCCGACCTTGTCGAGCGAGCGGAGCAAGGAGGCGCGCGCCTCGGGGTGAGCGGTGAACACGCCCCGAAGTTTCGTTACGAAGGGATGTTCATTGCGTACGTGAAGGGTGTCGAGTGCTGCGACGAGCACGCGCATTCCGTCATCGGCTTGGGCGATGCGCTTCGCGAGCCGCTCTGCGAGCATCTCGGGGCTGATGTAGTCCATCTTGGGGACATCGAAGTCGGGTCGGTGCGTCAGGTCACCGGGGGGAACATCGGCGTCATTGCAGGACGGGGCGATGTCGCATGGCTTGCACGTGCCGCAATCGGCTTCGCAGTTCATGCAGTCCTCGTCGGCGGTGCAGAAGTTGTCCCCGCAGCCATCTTGAGCGCCGGGATCGGTGACCGGATCAGGACATTCACACGCTTCGAAGCCCTGTCCTTCCGCGTCGCAGACTTGGAGTCCGTTCTGCTCTTCGGGGCATGCGCAGGACGTCTGGTGGCCGGGGATGCAGAGCTGGTCGCCGTCCGTCGCGGTCTGCTCGGTGCTGGCGTTGATGTCTTGCTCGCTGGTGTCTGCTGCCGCGCACCCGAGCATCGAGCTGATGCTGAGGGCCAAGACGCAAGTCAATGGTGTGCTTCTCATGTTCACTTCTCCTTGTGGTGTCGGTCGTCGAAGCCCTCCCAAGCCGCGATGACGGTATGCACATAAGCACTAACCGTGCCTATAGGGTGAACGGGGTTCATCTGCGTAAATGTAGGCGAACTGACCACATTTCTCTATGTGATTGCAAATACTTACACTCGTCGTGCAGGCCGACGTCGAGGCTGAGCGTACGGAGCTGAAGGGCGCCCCGAACTGGATCAGATTTCACCCAACTGAGGGTCTGAGGATCCAAGTCGCGGGTGACGGAAGCTAGGGTGTGACGGGCAGGCCGGGCGGTACCCATTCGCACAGAGCCGCGCGTTTCGAGTCGCAATCTTCGTCGTTGAAACCACTCTTTCCACCGACATTGTCGAACAGGTCGACGCAGTCTTCGCCGAAGGAATCGTTCGGTTCACCGTCGTCCTTCCAGGGGGGGGATTGCTTGTAGGGCCATGTCCAAGCCTCCCCGGTCACCCAGGCGAAGATGCCTTCGTCGGCGCTGTCTGTCGCGCCGATCCACGTGCGGGTACTCGGCGAGGTGACGTCGTAGGCGCACTTCATCTCGGTCGATGTGGTGAGGGTCGCGAGGTAGCCCTTGGTCTGTTGTCCTCCGTAGACCAAGCTCGCGCAGTGTGATTTTGCTCCATCCCAGGTGCCGTTGATCGCCTCGCGCATGTAACAATGGCTCGTCTGAGCACAGAGCGTCCAACCCGCCGGGCATTTGATCAAACACGCGGAGTCGCAGCCGTCGTCGTTCTCGTTGTTGCCGTCATCGCATTCCTCGTAGTTGTCCTTTTGGACGACGCTGTCGCCGCAGCCCGTGAGCTCGAGGTGCAGATCGAATGTCGAGGCGGGATCGGTCGTGGCTTCCACGACGATGTGGATGCGTTCTCCTTTATTGACCTTGAGTTTCGTGGCCGCCGGCTGGTCTCCAGCCGCTTCGTGACAACTCTTGACGGCGGAGCCGTTGCAGCTCTCGAGCAAGTAGAAGAGCTTGTCGTTCTGCCCCTCGAGGGTGATGTAAAGGTAGCCGTCGTGTTGCGGCTCGACGATGAACATCTCGTCCCCTGTCTCTGTCGTTTGGGTGCACGCGCCGGCGGGTGACTTGTTGAGCTGCATGCCAGGAATCGTCTCGATTGGCGCCATGGCTCCAAAGGGAATTTGGATGACGTTGGCGAGCTCACTCGTGCAATCAAACCGGATGGCGCATGCGAGGTCGCAACCATCGTCGGGCTCGTCATTGCCATCGTCACAGGCCTCTCCTGATTCGACGACTCCGTTGCCACACATCGGGCCCGTCATTGCACCACTGGAGTCCATGTTACCGGTGGCGCCTTGGCCGTTTTGATTCCCGCTGGTCGAGCCTCCGACAGCCGGTCCGCTGTTCGTGGCCGGCGCGCTGCCATAGGCCCCAGCACCGTCAGGAAGCAGACCGCTTCGATCGAGAGCGCATGCCGCGAGAGCGAACGGCACGGTGATGATGACCATCATCCACCATGGGCTCTTAGGGATGCGGCGGGACATTCGACGTGATCTCCTCGTGCTCGAGCACGATCGCGCTCTTCGCTAGTGTATCGCAATTGGAGACGACGCCAATGTTGAAACGCGTTCTCTTCAATGTCGGGGCCGCTTGGGCCGGCCGGGGGGAGGCCCGTGGTTCAGCCCACGTCGAAGGTAACGCCCTGGGCCAACGGCAATTCGCCGCCCCAGTTGATCGTGCAGGTCTGGCGGCGCATGTATGCTTTCCAGGCGTCGGATCCGGCCTCGCGGCCGCCTCCGGTGTCTTTTTCTCCGCCAAAAGCTCCACCGATTTCCGCGCCGCTCGTGCCGATGTTCACGTTGGCGATCCCGCAGTCGGAGCCGGCTGGGGAAAGGAAGCGCTCCGCGGTGCTGAGGCTGTCGGTGAAGACCGCGCTCGAAAGCCCTTGGGTCACGGCGTTTTGATCGATGATGGCCTGATTCAGATCATCGACCTCAAACAGGTACACGATGGGGGCGAAGGTCTCTTCCCAGGCGATCGGGAAGCCCTGTTGCGGGGGGGCCTTGATGACCGTTGGCTCCACGAAGAAACCGGGCCCCTCAACGGCGTTGCCGCCGCACAGCACCTCGCCGCCCTGTTGTTGCGCCAACTCGATGGCGGCCTTGAAGTCCGCCACGGCGCGCGCGGTGGCGAGCGGCCCGAGCAAGGTGCTCTCGTCGAGCGGGTCGCCACTCTTGATGGTGCTGTAGGCCTTGCACAAGGTCTGACTCAGCTTGCCGTGGATCCCCTTTTGCGCGAACACGCGTCGGGTTGTCGTGCAACGCTGACCTGCCGTGCCGACGGCGCCGAAGGTGATCGCTCGGGTCGTGAGATCCAAGTCGGCGTCGTCCATCACGATGATGGCGTTGTTCCCGCCGAGTTCCAGGATGCTCCGGCCCAGCCGGCCGGCAACCTGGGCTGCTACCTTGCGGCCGACCGGGATCGATCCGGTGAAGGAGACGATGGGGATGCGTCCTTCGTCGGCCATCCAACGACCTTCATCCGCTCCACCGACGATCAGGTTGAACAAGCCCTGGCAGTCGTTTTCCGCCATCACTTCGTTGCAGATTTTCTGCACGGCCAGCGCACAAAGGGGCGTCGCCGGTGAGGGTTTCCACAAAGACACGTCGCCGCAGATGGCGGCAATGGCGGCGTTCCAGGCCCACACGGCCATCGGGAAGTTGAAGGCGCTGATGATGCCGACGGCTCCCATGGGATGCCACTGCTCATACATGCGGTGTCGGTTGCGTTCTGAATGCATCGTCAGCCCGTAGAGCTGCCGGCTGAGTCCGACGGCAAAGTCGCAGATGTCGATCATCTCCTGAACTTCACCCAAGCCTTCGGAGCGGATCTTGCCCATCTCGAGCGCGATGAGTTCACCCAGGGGCTCCTTGTGTTCGCGTAGCTTGTTGCCCAGTTGGCGGATGACCTCTCCGCGAGCCGGTGCGGGCACCATGCGCCAGCTATCGAAGCGCTCGAGCGCGCGGGCCAGGACGAGCTGGCACTCCGGGCGTCGGGCTCCGGTCACCGTCCCGAGCGGTTCGCCGGTCGATGGGTTGAGCGAGGTGATAGGCTCGCCGGTCGTTTCGATCCATTCACCGGTGCAGGCGCCGTGGTGGAGGTTGTCGATCCCGAGTGTTTTTAGCAAAGGGTGGCTATCCATCAGGAGCCCCCATTAGCACGCTCGCACGACGCTGGGCACGAGCAAAAAGCAGGGCCGAGGTCGATTGCGACGCGCTGCGGCAAAGCGCGCGGCCTGACGAGACGCGAAAGGTTCTGCAAGCCCATGGGGTGGTGCTCCTGGCCATAAAGTGCGTATAGTCCGCCGCCCGATGAAGCGTCGCACTGCCGATCCGCAATCCTTCGACCGCATCCCGTTCGTGGACCGTGGGTTCACCGACCGCGTCGCGGCCCTGTCAGCCGCCTCACCCGCTGGCGATCTCGATGCCCCCTTGCGCGCCGGGAGCTTTATGACCGGGCGCGTTGCCCTCGATTTGTTTCAGTCGGCGCTCGAGAGCCGCCACGCCGACTTTTGTGCACGGCGACTCAAGCAGGCCGGAGAGGGATTTTACACCATCAGCTCTGCGGGCCACGAGCCCAACGCCGTGGTCGCCGCGGCGCTTCAGACCACCGATCCCGCAATACTCCATTACCGATCCGGCGGGTTCTTCATGCAGCGCGCCCGGCAAGCGGGCTACCCCGATGCGCTGCGTGACGTACTTCTGGGCGTCGCGGCATCGTCTACCGAACCCATGTCCGGCGGGCGCCACAAGGTTTTCGGCAGCGCACCGCTCAGCGTGTGGCCGCAGACGTCGACCATCGCTTCGCATCTGCCCAAGGCAGTGGGCATGGCTTTTTCCTTGGAGCGCGCGCGCCGATTGCAGCTCGCGGTGTCGACCCCTTACGACGCGGTTGTCGTGTGCTCTTTCGGTGACGCTTCGGCGAACCACTCAACCGCGAGCGGAGCCGTCAACGCCGCATGTTGGGCTGCCCACCAGGGTGCAGCCGTTCCGTTGCTCTTCGTGTGTGAAGACAACGGCTTTGGGATCTCGGTCCGGACGCCCCGTGATTGGGTGGCGGCGAGCTACGGAACGCGCCCGTCGCTGCGTTATATCGAAGCGGACAGTCGCGATTGGATCGGGGCCTATGATGCTGCTTGTGAGGCGGTGGACCACGTTCGATCGACCCGGCGGCCGTGCTTCTTGCACCTGCGCGTGGTTCGTTTGCTCGGTCATGGGGGATCGGACATTGAGGTGCTCTACCGGTCCTCGGATGACATCGAAGAAACGGAAGCCATCGATCCCCTGTGCGAGCTGGCGGCGCTGTTGGCTGCGGAGGGTTTGGCGACACCGGACGCGATACTCGACATGTACGCCGCGATGCGAAGACGTTGCGATGACTTGATGGTCGAGGTCGCTCGCCAACCCAAGATCCAGGATGCTACCGAGGTTGTCGCTCCATTGTCCCCCCGTGACCCCGAGGCCATCGCCACGCTCGTGAGCCAACCGCTGGACGAGGCCGCGCGTGCGGCCTTCTGGCAAGGGAAACTCCCCGAAGACGCCAAGGCTGGTCCTCTTGGTCTGCAGCTCAATCGGGCCCTCGGCGATCTTCTCGTCCAACATCCAGAGCTGCTCCTTTTTGGCGAGGACGTCGCGCACAAAGGTGGGGTGTACGGGATCACGCGTGACCTCGCGCGGCGGGCGAAACGTGGGCGAGTGTTTGATACCTTGCTCGACGAACAGACCATCTTCGGCATCGCGATCGGCGCCGGACAGCTTGGTTGTGTTCCCGTTCCGGAGATTCAGTACCTCGCCTATTTGCACAACGCAGAAGATCAACTCCGCGGTGAGGCGGCGAGCATGCAGTTTTTCTCGCAGGGGCAGTTTCGCAATCCGATGGTGGTGCGAATCGCAGCCTACGCTTACCAAAAGGGATTCGGCGGACACTTTCACAACGACAATTCGATCGGCGTGTTGCGGGACATTCCGGGAATCGTCATCGCCTCTCCGTCGCGCGGCGATGACGCGGTGGCGATGCTCCAGACCTGCGTCGCCGCCGCCAAACAATGCGGATCGGTGTGTGTCTTTCTGGAGCCGATCGCGCTGTACCCAGAGCGGGACCTTCACGAAAAGGGGGACGGCGGATGGTGTTGTTCCTACGATCCTCGTCCCGCGCACGTGCCCATCGGTCGAGCCCGCGCATACGGCGAGGGTGAAGACATCTTGATCGTGTCGTGGGCGAACGGTTTGTGGCGGAGTTTGCGGGTGGCCGCGCGGCTCGAAGCAGAACATCAGATCCGCGCCACGGTGTTGGACCTGAGGTGGCTGAGTCCCTTGCCGATTGCCGATCTGCTTCACTACGCAGCCCGGACGAGTCGGGTGCTCGTTGTGGATGAAACGCGCAAGAGTGGTGGCGTCTCGGAGGGGCTCATCGCCGCGCTCATCGACGAACGCTACGATGGGGATATCCGCCGGGTGGCGGCGCACGACAGTTTCATTCCCCTCGGAACCGCGGCCGATCATGTGTTGATTCAAGAAGCCGACATCGAGCGCGCGGTGATCGACTGGGAGGGAGCGAAAAACGATGCCTGAGATTCGTTTCGATGATCTCGATGCTCTTCAACAGCAGATCAGCGAGGAGTATGGCGACTTCGGTTCACCGATCCACGTCAGCCAAGCCATGATCGACAGCTTTGCAGAGATCACCATGGACCCTCAGTGGATCCACGTGGATGTCGAGCGCGCAAAGCGCGAGAGCCCGTTTGGCGGTACCATCGCTCACGGCTTTCTCGTGCTCAGCTTGATGACCGCTCTGCAGGATGGCTCCGACCTGCGGGTCGTGGGTTATGGCAGCGCGATCAACTACGGCGCAGAGAAGCTGCGCTTCGTCAGCCCGGTGCCTGCGGATAGCGATGTCCACTGTCGCCGGCGTGTTCAGCATGTACGGCGCAAGGGGCCTGGCACGCAGATCAGCTACGACGTGGAGGTAGCCGTCGTTGGCGCCGAGAAGCCCGCGCTGGTGGTTCGGCAGCTTGCGCTGTTCTTGCCCTGAGGCGCGCGTCTATTTTTTCTTCTTGTCGGGCGAGCTGAGGGAGATATTTCGTAGCTTGTCTTCCAGAGCGATCTTCTTTTGAAGTCGCTCGCTTCGCAGTTTCACGATCTCGCGGCCGAGGCGGTCCCCTTCTTTGGTGAAATCATCGAGACGCTTCTGTAGATCGCGCCGAAGCTTTGCGGCGGACAGCGATTTGTCCTTCTCCATGGCCCGAAGGTTGTCACGCGTCTGCGATGCGCGACCATCCAGTTCGCGTTGCTGTCGTTTGTAGCCGGTGATCTTCGTGTCGATCTTGCCAATGGCTTGCCGGAGCTGGACGATGGGCTCGAGCTGCTTACGGTTTTTGGCGGTGAGTTCGGTGTGCGCAAGCAAGGTGATCAACACTTTCGTCGCTCGCCCGTCCCAGATGCTCAGCGTGGTCCGGCGGGGCGTCTGCTCGATGATCTCGATGTGGGCCGTCCGTTTGCCTTTGGGCACGACCACGGGCAGGAGATAGGCGCCGGGTACTTCCTCGAGCTTGGCGGGTTTATCTTGCAGCTCATATCGTGGTCCGGCTTTCGGATGGCGGACGAGCACGGTGAAGCCATCGTCTTTCGTCTGCGCTTTGACGGTCCACTTTGTCTTCTTCCGACTGAAGCGCTCGACGTGAATGACGCCCCGCACAATCTTCAACAGGCGGACGCGCTCGGGAATGTAGTTGGTTTGTTGGCTGACCATGATCCCCGGCTCGACGGCGAAGGGAATGGTTGCGCTGCTGCCGGCACCGATCGCTTGGCTGATCCCCTCGCCGACGAAACTGCCGCCGGAGTAGATGCTGATCGGCCCGGGCTCAAGCGCGAAGGGCGTGTCGTTCTTGAAGCGGACGACGCGGTAAGGATTGCTTTCATAGCCGCGGCCGGCGCCGCCGGGCTTAAAGAGGAAAGTCTCCTCGCCCTTCACGGCTTGGTTTACCACCGCAACCATCGTCGAACTGCCATCGGGAACGGTCACGGGGGTGGCGAGCTCGAAGCGAGTGAGGCCGCTTGCTTGTGCAGCGTGTGCCTGGGCGGCCGTGCTCTTTTTAAGCGAGTCGAAGCTGACGGCGGCCGGGCGACCGGAGCTGCCAAAGGCGTCGGCGAGTTTCGAAGGCATGCCGCCGTACGCGCCCATAGAGGCCGGCGGAGCCGGGGCTGCTTTGTCGCCACGAGGGCCTCGGCGGCTGGGCTTCGGACGGTAACGCGACCGACGCTTGCGCCCTAACTTCCCTTTCTTGGCGCGCGATTTTTCTTCTGCGGCGCCGCTCTCGTCGTCCGCGTCTTCCGGTTCCTCGTAAACCGATTCCCCAACAGCGACCCGGGCACGTCGGCGGTTCACGCGCGCGGTCAAGTCGTCGCGGTGAACGTTGCGGGGCGTGTGCAGATCGTAGCGAAAAGCGATGGGTGCTCCCGCGGTGAGCGCGAGATGGACGTCCCGCCAGTCTTCTCCGCTGGTGTTGTCGACGACGGCCCAGGCCTGCAGCAACGCTTCGCCCTTGCCGTCCTTTGGCAGGACGACGCGGTAGGTGGGTTTCCACATCGGTGCGGCTACGACGTAGCTCACGATGAGGTCGTGGGGGCTGTCGCCGCTGAGTCGAATGGTGACTTCGACCTGTTGGAACATGCCTTCGCCGGCCGTCGCGTTCAGGCTGCGATGGAACTGCATCGCCAAATCGCCGTCTTCCAGCTCGATGTCCCGGACCTTGGAGAGCCGCACGACCTGCAGCTGTTTGCCTTCCATCAAGGTGATCCTGTGGTCGCGACCGAGCGGTTGCGGTGCGACGTGGCCATGGTTGCGCATGGGGATCGGATCGGGTTCGTCGTCGATTCGCTCGACCATGACGATCCGACCCGACAGCATACCGCGCGTCGTGCCGAGGGTGACCTGGCTGCCCCGTAGCGCGTCGAGCACCTGCGCGAGGCTCCCTTGACCGGGGCTCAGCGTCGCGAGAGCCGCGTTCGCCCAGCTCTTCGGATCGAGGGGCATCGAGACGCTCAGGACGCTGCCGCTGTTACGGTCGACCACGGTGAGGCTCTTGAGCAGATCGTTGATTTGGTCCTTGCGCACCTTGATCCGAAGCTCATGGTTGGCCACCTCGCCCTGCCGTTCGAAATAGCCGACTCCATTGCGGTAGAGCACGACCCGCTTGAGGTTCAAGGCATGTTCTGTGGCCGGGTAATCGGGCCGCGAACCTTGGTTGTGGCAAGCGGTGCCAACGGCACTGAGCAGGAGGAAGGCGGAGAGGCGCCATGGGTTCATCGTTCTTGTCCTTTTAAGGTCTGTGGTCATCGTGCGAGGAGACGAACGATAGTCGGCTTCGGCCTGGAAGCGAAGCGACGAAATAGTGCTCAGCGGCCTGTTTGACCGCGCCAACGTAAATAGTGGTCGGCGATCACGATGGCGATCATGGCTTCGGCCATGGGAATGAAACGTGGCAGCAGACACGGATCGTGACGGCCGGTCGTTCGTATGGTTGTGGCCTGACCGTCCGTCGTCACGGTGGCTTGTTCGGTTGGCAAGCTGCTCGTTGGCTTCACGGCGGCCCGCAGCACGATCGGCATGCCGCTGGAGATACCCCCGAGCATGCCACCGTGTCGATTCGTCTGTGTGCGGAGCTTGCTGCTGCCATCGTCACTGGGGACAAAGACGTCGTTGTTCTCCGTACCGCGCAGGGTGGCGCAGCCGAATCCCACCCCATATTCCACCCCCAGCACGGCCGGCAGGCTGAACAAGGCTTTTCCGAGGTCGGCCTTGAGCTTGTCGAACACCGGCTCTCCCAAGCCTGCGGGAAGATGGTTGACCACGATCTCGGCGATGCCTCCAATCGAGTCGCCGGCCTTCCGCACCGTTTCGATCAACGTGATCATCTTTGCTCCTGCGTCGGCGTCCGGGCAGCGGATGATGTTGGCGCTCCCGTCGGCGAGTTGCTCGACGTCACATAGGTTGACGAGCTCAGGTTGCGAAACCGACGCGACGATGTCACCCACTTGTTTGACGTACCCGATCACGTTTCCGCCGAAGGCGTCTGCGATGAGTGCCTTGGCGACTGCGCCTGCGGCCACCCGGGCGACAGTCTCCCTCGCGCTGCTGCGCCCACCACCACGGTAGTCGCGCCGCCCGTACTTGGCGTCATAGCTGTGATCGGCGTGTCCTGGGCGGTACTTGTCTTTGATGCCGGAGTAATCTCGGCTTCGCTGGTCTTGGTTCTTGACCAGAATGCTGATGGCGGTCCCCGTCGTCACACCTTCGAAGACGCCCGACAGGATCTCGGCTCGGTCGGCTTCTTGCCGTTGGGTCACGATGCGACTCTGCCCAGGGCGGCGGCGATCGAGGTCACGCTGGATGGCCGTCTCTTCGAGCGGTAGCCCGGGTGGACAGCCGTCGATGATGACGACATTGGCGGGGCCATGCGATTCGCCTGCTGTCGTCACACGAAATGCTTGCCCGAAGCTGTTGCCCGCCATAGGCGCATCATACTTGCTGCTTTGCCCAGGTTGCTATGGCTCTGTGCGGCTTCATCCTGCTCGCCCCCACAAGCGCCTACCTAATTGCCGCCTTTTTGGGGTGGCAGGATTGACTTCGTCTTTTTCGGACACAAACTTACATCACGGGCCGGGAATGGTTCCCTCCCGATAAAGGCAAACCAGTCGCGAGGCTGGGACGCAAAGCCACGGATCTCCAACCTCAAAAGGGGGCGAGATAGCCGGGTTGCCGAAAGAGGAGAAGCAAAAGTTAATTGCTTTTGACCATTTAGCCGCTTCTATCTCCCTCATTGCCCCTAGCTGCGGGGTTGGCGAGTTGCTCTCATACAGCTCGTTTCGGTGTTTTCATTCGCGCCAACCGTGATCGATTCATGTTCACGGGTCGTGGTGGTGTGCGCTGTTCTCAAGACGCGCGCCGCAGGCCACGATTCACCGCATAGGTAGAGCCCCATGTCCAACAACACCTTCCAGACCCGCATTCTCCCCACCTTTGCTCTCGGCGTTCTGCTGGCCGCCACTGGCTGCAGCATCGGTACCGAGCCAGGAGACCTCGATTCGGCGAACGCTGACGTATTGAGCGATTCCGCCGAGCTCGACCAGGACCCGGAGTTCAATATGGACGCCCCCTCAGAAAATGAAGAAGCCTCCGACGCGACGGTTCAGGCTGCGGGAAGCAGCGACAAGGAAATAGCGCCGGGGGTGAGCGTTCCGGAAAAAGCAGACGAGCCCGAAGCGCAGCCCGCGCTTCCGCTATCGGGGAGCTACCTCGACATGATCGTCAGGCGCATCCGTTACGTGACGCCTTCGGAGATGAGCGAAGTGGTCAAGGACGACTTCCTGACCTTCGATCTTGCCGGGGCGCTGAACCTCTCGCCGGTCCCCTTCAATCCCGCCATCGTGACCGGGCATCGTTACGATGAGGAAGCCCGCGTCTTGGAAATCAGCTTCACGGCCGCGGACAATACGAATCAAGGTTCGATGGACTGCGCGGTGAGCGAAACGCAGTCGGCCGCGTCGCACGAGCGTCGATTCGAGTGCAACTTCTCACTCGACAACGGTGAAAGTGAAATGGCGGGGAAGGTTTACCTCTCGCACGAACTTTACTCCGACAGCCTCCGCTCGATGGTGAGCAGCAAGGACTACCGCGCCGTAGGCACCACCAATCTGAACGGTTGGGTCTATGTCCAGCAAGTGAGTGCAAGTTGTCACACCGTCCAGTCCAACCACCGTATTTCCGCACCCAACGGCGTTGTGTATGCCGCCTCGATGGCAAACGTCATTCAGTGCGACAATCGTTGTCAGCCAGAGTCGGGTCGCATCGAGATGAGCGTGGCGGCTGGCGCCGACGCCGTAGGCTTCACGCTCGAGGCGGTGACCGGCGACCCGTGGCGCATGACGGATGTCGAGGGCACATCGTACGCCGTCAACGCGTGCCACTAACAAAAAAGCCATACGACCAGGCTGCTCTCGACGTTCTCGGATGAACGGAGTGGCTGACGTCGTTGGGACATGGTTCCTCAAAGCAGCAGCCCCGGAGAGCTTTACGCTTTCCGGGGTTTTTTGTGTATTCGCCAACGAAGAGACGCCGGACGTTTCGTCTCGAGCGGTGCGCCTCCGAAGATGCATGTTCGCCGGTGTGTGAGCCACGAAACGAAAGGTTTTCGTGAGATTTCGAGTGGACCATCGTTCGAAAGTGAAAGACGATGATTCAATAGTGAAATGATCCCGACAGAAGTTGTAATCTAAGTTGCTGATTCTACGTTCGCCCATTGTTGGTATGCGTCGTGCATATGTCTGGCGCAGCGCTTCGACGGAAACCTTCCCCCCCCAGGTCCGTCGCGGCGCTGTTTCTATTTTGTTCGTGGTATGGCCAACGGGTGATCGACGCACACTGTCATCTCGATTTTCCCGCTTTCGACGAGGACCGAGAGGCCTGCATGGCCCGCGCCCGGGATCTCGGGATCCGTGGTTATGTCGTGGCCGGTGTCCGTCCCGACGGATGGGGCGCGCAGCAGCAGCTCGAGCGACGCTGCCCTGAGGCTCGTGCGGCCTTTGGCCTTCATCCTTGGCATGTGGCGGCGATGCCGGACGAGGGGCTCGCGCTCGCCCTCGATGCGCTCGGGCAGCGGGCTCGTTTCGCCGTGGGAGAGACGGGCCTCGATCACGGTCGACGCTGCCCGGTGGACAGCTTCCCGCGCCAGGAGCGAGCATTTCGTGCTCAACTCGCGCTCGCGCGCAACCGGGATCTTCCTGTCATCTTGCACGTGGTTGGAGCGCACGATCGGGTGCTCGAGATCCTAAGACGTGATGGGCTGCCCGGGGCAGGAGGGATGGTGCACAGCTACTCCGGCTCCGCAGAGCAGGTACGCGCCTATGCGGACCTCGGGCTTTGCGTGTCCTTTTCCGGAGGCTCGAGTCGGGGCCGTCCGTCCAAAGCGGCCGCCATTGCACGGGCCGTTCCCCAGCACTTGCTGCTGGTCGAGACCGACTGTCCGGACCAGCCCCCGACCGAGCGGCAACCCTGCGAGCGAAACCTTCCCGAGTGGCTACTGGATGTGATAGCCACGGTGGCGCAGCTACGTGGGCAGCAGCCAGAAGAAGTGGCGGCGCTTACGGCCCGCAACGCGCGCCGACTTTTCGGTGCACCGGCAACATGGTCATGAGTCTCGTTGAACTACAGGTCGAAGATCGATATCGCTTGCACCGGCGCTTCGATCGAATGGGGCGCCTCGTTGGTGACGCGGGGATGCGCGCGTTGTTCGACGCCCATGTCGTGGTGGTCGGTATCGGCGGCGTAGGCTCTTTTGCGGCGGAGGCGTTGGCCCGCAGCGGCGTGGGTCGGCTTACGCTGATCGATTTCGACTTGGTGTGCATCACGAACAGCAATCGGCAGATCCACACCTTGAAGGGGACGATCGGCAAACCAAAGGTCGAGGTGATGGCCGAGCGTTTGCGGCGCATCAACCCGCAGATCCAAGTGGAGCCTCGCCGCCTCTTTTATAGCGAGCAGGATGCGAATGAGGTGGTGTTGGGCGACGCGGATTGGGTGGTCGACGCCATCGACAACATCACCGCGAAATGCCACCTCCTCGCCACGTGCAAGGAGCGACAGATCCCCGTGATCTGTTCGACCGGCGCCGCGGCCCGCATGGATCCGACGCGGGTAGCGGTGACGGATCTCGCCAAGACGCGCGTCGATCCCTTGGCTCGGGCGGTGCGAAAGATCTTGCGCGAGCAGTACGATTTTCCACGCGACAGTGACCGGCCCTTTCGCATCCCGGCTGTGTTTAGTGATGAGCAGCCTCTTGCCCCTCAGCAGCTCGATTACGACGAGGGGAAGGGCTTTCGGTGCGTGTGTCCGCAAGGGAACAACAACTTGCACGGCTGTGAAGACCGAAACCGCATCGACGGGACATCGGGATTCGTGACCGGTACCTTCGGCTTGGTGTGCGCCTCCTGGGTTGTCCGGCACATTTGCGAAAACGCCGCGAATTGTTGAAAGACGCTCCATCGCATGCCGGCGCGCCGCGAGCGCACGTGTGCGGCCACGGCGCAATTATTTAACCACAGCGAAATTGGAGCAAGTATGTTAAATCATGCGCTCTCCGATGCCGCGTGCGGTGGCCGCTTCGCAAACTTCTTCCGGTTTGGGTCGCTCGGAGCATGATCTTAATGTCATACTTTGCCCTACTCATCAGCACGTTTTTCGAGGCGGGCCGGCTTGTCTATTTCTTTATATCACTTTGAAATCCTTTACTAATTAGACCATTATTGCGCCCTTGACGCGGCGCGGCGCTCTGTGGCCTACCCCTTGCATATTCCCAAGTGAGCGAACTTGTTCGTCTCCGCTGCAATTCGGTAGGATCACAATCGAAGGCCAGCTGGCGCTTCGTTACTTTTCTTCCCCTACTTCGTTCATTCCGAATCACACCATGCCGAAACCATCCAACGTTATCGCGTTTCGCGGTCGTCGTGCCGGAGCACTTGCACCGGTCGAACGAGCCCGCGCGGTGTTTCGACAGCAGGCCGAAGCCATCGCGCGTCTGGCTGACCGAGTGGACGACGACTTTGCTCACGCCGTCGAGGCGATCTATCGCACGCGAGGGCACATCGTTGTCATCGGAGTAGGCAAGTCCGGACTCGTAGGAAAGAAGATCGCGGCTACGCTAGCGTCCACGGGAACGCCCGCGATTTTCGTGCACGCTGCAGAGGCTCATCACGGGGATCTCGGCATGTTGACCGAGCGGGATACTGCTCTTTTGATCTCCTACAGCGGTGAGACCGAAGAGGTCGTGACCCTGCTGCCCCATCTCGTGCGCCTCGGCGTGCCGATGATCGGGATCATGGGTGACACGCGCTCCACGCTGGGGCGCGGTGTGGATGTCACGCTCGATGTATCGGTTGAACGTGAGGCCTGTCCGAACGGGCTAGCGCCCACCAACTCCACCTTGGCGACGATGGCCATGGGGGACGCCCTGGCTGTGTCGCTCATCCAGCGCCGTGAGTTCGGGGTTGACGATTTTGCGCGTTTCCATCCTGGCGGCTCGCTTGGGCGCAAGCTCTTGACCCGCGTCAAAGACGCGATGCGCTGCTTGGAACTCCCCTGCGTGAAGCCGACTGCTTCGGTGGGCGAATCGCTCATCACCATGACCGGCGGGCGTTTGGGCCTCGTTCTGGTGATGGAGGGCGACGAGCTCATCGGTATCGTGACGGATGGCGACCTCCGGCGCGCGATGCAGCGCTACGACGATCTGCTCGCTCGACCAGTCCACGAGATCATGACCGCCGACCCGGTGACCGTGCACGAAGACACCCTGTTTGCCGAGGCACAGAAGCGCATGGCGGCACGAAAGCTCAAGGAGCTTGTCGTCGTCAATGAGCACGGTAAAGTGACGGGCGTCGTTCAAGTGTTTGACGAACGATAACCCCTCTTCACAATGTCCAGCGCAAGTCGTCTCACGATGCCGACCTTTGTGCGCGGATTGGTGGCACAAGGGCAAGTCGTGCACGCCTTGGTGTTGCGAGAGACTCGCACCCGGTTTGGCGCTCATCAGCTGGGTTACCTGTGGGCGGTGCTCGAACCGGTCCTGCTGATCCTGACCTTCTATATCTTGTTCGTGGTGGCGAATCGTCAGCTGCTGCCCGGTATGGACGCGATGAGTTTCGTGGCCACAGGAGTCATTCCCTACAACCTCTTCGCAAACTCCCTCAATCGGGTATCGCAGTCGATCGCCGGCAACAGGGCGTTGCTCTTCTATCCGCAGGTGCGCCCCATCGATCTCGCTATCGCCCGATCCTTGCTCGAGGTGGCGACCTACTGCGCGGTATTCGTCGTTCTCATGACCGGTCATGGTCTGTATACGCAGAGCTTCGAGATCGACAGCGCCCTCAAGACCGCCGTCGGTTTCATGTTGGCCGGGGTGCTCGGTAGCACGGCTGGCTTGGTGTTTTGTACGCTCGGGCAGTTCTCCAACGCGGTGGATCGCATTCGGGGTCCGATGATTCGACCGCTCTTCTGGATTTCGGGGATCTTCTTTGCCGTGTCTGAGCTGCCGGCTGGCGCGCGCGACGTGATGCTCTACAACCCCGTGCTGCACGTGACGGAGCTCGTTCGCAGTGGCTGGTACCCATCCTACGAGTCGCAGTACGTCGATCTTTCTTACGTCATGGGGTGGTGCCTCGTGCTCGCCTTCGTCGGACTATCTTTGGAGCGCGTCGTGCGCCGCCGAATTGAGCTGTCATGATCGAGCTACGCAACATCACGAAGAGCTACCGAACGCCATTCGGGCCCAAGGTGGTTTTGAGCGACTTGAGCGTGGTCTTTCCCTCGCTCCAGAGCGTTGGCATCATCGGAGTGAACGGCGCGGGAAAGTCGACCTTGCTTCGGATCATCGGTGGGGCTTTGCAGCCGGACTCAGGGTCGGTTGTTCGCGACGGGAGCATCTCATGGCCCATCGGATTCGCGGGGGGCTTCAACGGTACGCTCACGGGCGAGGAGAACTGCCGTTTCGTCGCCCGGATCTATGGTCAGGAAGTGGATCGGGTCGTTGAAGAGACGCGGGCTTTCGCCGAGATCGGCAACTATTTCTTCATGTCGGTCCGGACTTATTCTTCGGGCATGCGCGCTCGAGTGGCCTTCGGCTTGAGCATGGCCATCAATTTTGATGCCTATTTGGTCGATGAGGTTACTGCTGTCGGAGATCGGGATTTCAAGAAGAAATGTCATGCCGCCTTCCAGGAACGTCAGGAGCGATCGAGCCTGATCATGGTGTCACACAGTATCGACACGCTGAAGCGCTTCTGTCAGAAGTGCGCGGTGCTCGACACCAGCGGCCTCACGATCTACGACAGTGTAGCGGAAGCGGCCTCGGCATACGGTGAAACGGAGGACGAGTCGTGACGACCACGAACGAAAAAACGACCGCGCAGGCCATGCGCCAAGCGAGTTTGAAGCGGCTACTGCGGAGCTTTGGGATCTGGGTCGTCCTGCCGACCGTGTTGGCGTGCGTCTATTACGGGCTCGTGGCGTCTTCGGAATACGAATCCGTGGGAATATTTGCTCTGCGATCGCCAGAAGCTTCGACGAAGCTGGCTGCCGACACAGCGAAGCGCGGAAAGAGCCCAGACGTCGACGCGGATGGTCGTATCGGACTCTTGCTTCAAGATTATGCCCGATCGCGAGACATGCTGGTTGTGCTCAACGAGAAGCACGGCTTCGCCAGACACTACCAATCTTCCGAGGTCGATTGGATGTCTCGCTTAGCCTCGGATAGCAAACAAGAATCCGTGTACGCACTTTTTCGGGAGAAGGTGTCGATCGGGTTTACGGCGTCATCGGGAACGCTGCAGGTTCGCGCGTTCGCATTTTCTGCCGAATCCGCTCAGGCCTTCGTGACCATCATCGGTGCGGCGCTGAAGATGAAGTTGCATGAAATGCACCAGCGGAATCGTGCAGAACAACTGTCGCGCGCTGAGCGGGACATGGCCGGCGCGATCAAGCGGTTTTCATCTGCACGGGCGGCGTTTGCCAAAGCCATGTCGGCAGCTCCGAGCCAGCCGGTCATGCCGGCGGCGGGGGGCTCGAGTGAACCGGCCACGACGGTTCCGGTCAAGCCCTTGGGTGATTTTCCCCGTATCGAGGAGCTACAGTTCCAACAAGCCAAGAAGCTCTATGATGCCGCGGCGGACCGGGTGAGCATGGCCCAAATCGCCGAGGGGGTGCCACAGCGTTACATGATGGCGATCGCGAGGCCGTCTCTGCCAGATGCCGCGGTGCGCCCGAAGCGAATCTGGAGCGTGATGACCGTCTTCGTCGTGGCTCTGTTGCTGATGGGAGTGTTGGGCCTTCTCGGCGCGGCGGTGCGGGAGCACGCGAATTTCTAGGGGTGAGGGGGCACGAAAATGGAACTTGCTGGTTATCAAGTAGGCAATCGTGAACCGCTGTTCTTGATCGGTGGTCCGTGCGTCATCGAGAGTGAAGCCCAGGTCTTGCAGGTGGCCGAGGCGATGCGGGAGATAACCTCCCGGCTTCAGGTGCCGTACATTTTCAAGGCGAGCTTTGACAAGGCGAACCGTACTTCCGTCGACGCGAAGCGTGGACCGGGCTTGAAAGAGGGTCTTCGCATCTTGGAGAAGGTTCGAAGCGAGTTCGGTGTTCCGGTCTTGACCGATGTGCATGAGGACACACCTGTGGACGAGGTGGCGGCCGTCGTCGACATCTTGCAGACGCCGGCCTTCCTGGTTCGCCAGACCAACTTCATCCAGAGAGTGGCTGCCGCGGGCAAGCCGATGAACATCAAGAAGGGCCAGTTTCTTGCTCCCTGGGATATGGAGCACGTGGTGGCGAAATGTCACGCCGCGGGCAACCAGCAGGTCATGCTCTGCGAGCGAGGCGTGAGCTTTGGTTACAACACGCTCGTCTCGGATATGCGGTCCTTGCCCATCATGCGTCGTACGGGCTGTCCGGTCGTCTTCGATGCCACACATTCGGTGCAGCAACCCGGAGGGCAGGGGGCGGCCACGGGCGGTCAGAGGGAGATGGTACCGGTGCTAGCGCGCAGTGCTGTGGCGGTGGGTGTGGCCGGCGTGTTCATGGAAATCCACCCCGATCCGGAGCGAGCATGGAGCGACGGGCCCAATCAGTGGCCACTGTCGCGCACCGAGGAACTGTTGACCATGTTGGTGGACATCGATCGCGCGGTGAAGGCTCGACCCTATCTCGAGGATGATATCTGATGCTGTCTCGCGCCCAGTTGCGTGAACGACTGAGGCGGATCAAACTGCTGGTGACTGACGTCGATGGTGTCTTGACGGACGGACGGCTCCACTATGGCGCGCAGGGCGAGACGGACAAGGCCTTTCACGTCCGGGACGGGAAGGGGATCCGTCTGCTCATCGAGGCAGGCGTCGAGGTGGCGGTCATCACGGCGCGCCGTTCCGAAGCGGTGGAGCGACGCATGGCCGAGCTGGGAGTTGAGCACTGTGTGACGGGTTGTTCCGAAAAAGGGGCGGCCATCGAATCGATGTTCTCGCAGCTCGGCGTCAGCCCGGAGGAGACGGCTTACGTTGGCGACGATGTGCAGGACTTGCCCGCTCTGGAAAAGGTAGGCTTGGCTGTGACGGTGGCTGACGGTCACTCCGAGGTGAAGGCCAAAGTCGACTGGATCACTCACGCTCACGGGGGGCACGGAGTCATTCGGGAAATCGCGGATACGCTTCTGGCGAACCGGGGGGAGTCGAGCGTCGAGCCTTTTCACGTGGTCATTCCCTCGCGTTTTGGCTCGACTCGTTTGGAAGGCAAGCCTCTTCGGCTTCTTGCCGGGCTGCCGATGATCGAGCACGTGTGGCGCCGGGCCCAAGAGGCAGGGGCGGCCGAGGTCATCGTGGCGACCGACGATGAGCGCATACGGTCGACGGTCCAGGAGTTTGGCGGGGTGGCGAGGATGACGTCGTCCGATCACCCGTCGGGAACGGACCGCCTCGCCGAGGTCGCCAGGGCCGAGGGCTGGGCTGACGATGTCGTGGTGGTGAATCTCCAGGGAGACGAGCCTTGTGTGCCGGGCGAGCTGGTGGCCGCCGTCGCTCGGGCCCTGTTCGAGCAATCCAGCGCTGGCGTGGCGACCATCGCGACTCCGGTGCGTGATGCCACGGAGCTGTTCGACCCGAACGTGGTGAAGGTCGTGTGCGACGACGAGGGCCTGGCGTCCTATTTCAGCCGGGCTCCCATCCCTTGGGTGCGCGACGAATTCGATCCTCTGGCGATCGCACGCGGGGAGGCGGAGCTCCCTGAGGGGACCGTCTTTTTGCGCCACATCGGCATGTACGCATACCGCGTGGGCGCCTTGCGCCGTATCGCTCGAGCCCCGGTGGCGGCAACCGAGCAGGCGGAGCGCCTCGAACAGCTTCGCGCGCTCGCATTGGGAATTTCGATCCACGTGACCGTGGTGAAAGACGCTCCCTTGGCGGGTGTCGATACCGAAGAGGATCTCGCGCGTCTCGAGCAGGTGTTGGCTCCGTGACGCTCACCGTTGCCGGGCCCGGGCGCGCTGCCGCGACGTTTTCGCGGCGCATGGCCCGGATCCCGGGCTTGCAAGAACTTCTCGGCGTCGAGCGGCTCATCTACCGGCCTCGCGCTGCCGAGGCGGCGGCGATTGGTGTCGTGGTCGGCTGGGGGGAGAAGGCGAACACGGTTCGATCCAAGGCCTACGCCAAGCGCCACGATCTGCCCTACTGGCGCGTCGAGGACGGGTTCTTGCGCTCGGTAGGTCTCGGCGTGCTCGGAGATCCGCCGCTGTCGGTCGTCGTGGACGACGAGGGGATTTATTACGATGCACGGGCCCCATCGCGGCTGGAGACCCTGTTGGCAAGCGATGGCGACGGTACCGATCCGTTGAATGATCCTGCCGTGCTTAAGCGGGCCGCGCGCTGCATGGACCAGATCCGCGAGGCGCGCCTGTCCAAATACAACCACGCGCCCCCTATGGCGGAGCCTCTCGCTAGCGTGGATCGGCAACGGGTTCTCGTCGTCGACCAAACGCGCGGCGATCTGTCTGTCATCGGTGCGCTCGCTTCGGAAGATTCCTTCGATGCGATGTTGCGTGCGGCACAAGCCGAACACCCTGACGCGGAGATCCTCGTCAAGATGCACCCCGACGTCGTGGCCGGCCGAAAGCGGGGCTATTTGGACTCATCGCGAGCGAAGGGACGGGTCACGGTCATGGCGGAACTGATCCCTCCGCTCGACCTCTTGGCCCAGGTCGATCATGTGTATGTCGTGTCCTCCCAGCTCGGGTTTGAGGCGTTGCTGGCGGGCAAAAGCGTGACCTGCTTCGGCGCCCCTTTTTACGCTGGCTGGGGGCTGACGGATGATCGCGTGGAAGTACCGCGACGTGGTCGAGCGCGGACCCTCGAGCAGGTCTTTGCTGCCGCGTACTTACTCTATCCGCGGTATCTCGATCCGGATTTGAAGACGGCATGTGAAGCGGAACGCGTCATCGAACATCTTGCGACTCAGCGTGCGCAGTTTGAACGGAACACCGGACGCATCTTTTGTTTTGGCTTTCGATTTTGGAAGCGCAACTACGTCCGAGCCTATCTGCGCTCGCCCGGGAATGAGGTTGTCTTTGCTCGCGATGCAAAGCACGCAAAGGAGCTCCGCTTCGATGAGGCTTCCCGCGTGCTGGTGTGGGGTCAGCGGGAAACCGCCGACGTGCGGGCCCTTGCCGCAGAATACGAGGTGGAGGTCTGGCGTATGGAGGATGGCTTCCTTCGGTCGATCGGGCTCGGCTCCGATATGGTGGCTCCTGCCTCGCTTGTCGTGGATCGTGAGGGGATCTATTACGATCCGACCCGGCCGAGCGAACTCGAGTCGATTCTCGAGACGACGGCGTTCGGGGCCGAAGAACTCGACCGAGCGGCGACCTTGCGCAAGACCATCGTCGCCTCGGGGCTCAGCAAATACAACGTCGGCGAGTCCTCAGCCCTCGACGTGCCTCCGGGCCGTCACGTGATCCTTGTTCCCGGCCAGGTCGAGGACGACGCCTCGATTCAACTCGGGTGTCGCAGCGTGAACACCAATCTCGGACTCCTGAAGGAGGCGCGGGCGGCCCATCCCGACGGTTTCATCATCTACAAGCCCCATCCCGACGTGCTCAGCGGCAATCGCAGGGGTCGAGTGGCGCTCGATCAGGCTCGCGAGGTGTGCGACCACGTCGAGGAAGACGCGAGCCTATCGGAATGTCTCGCCGTGGCTGACGAGGTTCATACCCTGACCTCCTTGGTCGGATTCGAGTCCCTGCTCCGCGAGCTTCGTGTGGTCGTTTATGGCCAGCCATTTTACAGCAGCTGGGGTTTGACGGAAGATAGGCACCCCGTCGAGCGGCGCACGCGTGCGCTGTCTCTCGATGAACTCGTGGCAGGCACCTTGATCCACTATCCGCGCTACTTGAATGACCAGACCGGTCAGTTTACGACACCTGAAGTGATCGTCGAGCTCCTCCGCGCCCGGCGGGACGAGGGTGGGCAGCGTCTTCGGGTTTCCTGGCTGCGTCGTCAGTTTAGGAAATTGTCCCATATTTACAGGGGGATGACGCATGCACCCTGATTTCGGAGCCAAACGAGCATTGTTGCTCCAAGGTCCTGTTGGCCCGTTTTTTCGACGCCTGGCCGACGAGCTGATCGGTCGCGGAGTCGCGGTGACTCGTGTCAATTTCAACTCCGGTGATCAGCTATTTTTTCGTGGACCGGAGGCCGTCGCGTTTCGCGAGTCGTTTACCGCCTGGCCGGCGTTTTTCCGGGCACTGGTTCAAGAGCGGGGCATCGACTCGATATTTCTTTCGGGGGATTGCCGTCCGCTGCACAAGCAGGCGATTCAGATTGCGGAGCAGCTCGGCATTCGCGTGTGGGTCTTCGAAGAGGGGTACCTGCGGCCGGATCACATCACGGTAGAGCGTGGCGGCGTGAACGGGCACTCGAGCATGTCGAAGGATCCGGCGTTTTATCTCGAGACGAGTGGCGACAAGCCACCGCTGCCGCCCGCGTTTCCCGTCGGGAGCATCTTCGGTCCGTGGGCTTGGTACACGACGCTGTACGCATGCGCGCTCACGTTTCTTGGCTGGCGGTTTCCACACTATAGGCACCACCGCAACAACAACGCTTTTCGGGAGGCCTTCTGTTGGGTGCTCGGCTTCTTTCGCAAGATTCGTTACCGCTTTAGCGAACGGCGGATCGTCGGACATGCTCGCACGGCGTGGAGCGGCGCTTACTACTTCTTACCGTTGCAGGTGTATTGCGATTCGCAGCTCGACCACGCCGATTTCGAAAATATCGAGCAACTCATCGAGACGGTGATGGAGGCTTTTGCCGAGCACGCGGATTCCGGAGTCCGTTTGATCATCAAGCATCATCCTCACGATCGGGGGCATCGTGACTACACCCGCCTCATCAAGAAGTTGGGGCAACGCTTGGCTTGTCGAGATCGGGTGATCTACGTTCACGATGTCCACCTTCCGACCTTGCTCAAGAATGCGCGGGGCACGATCACGATGAACAGCACGGTCGGCTTGTCTTCGATGTACCACGGGACGCCGGTCAATGTTCTCGGGCGAGCCGTCTACCATGTGCCGGGTTTGAGCTCGACGTTGAGCCTCGCGGAGTTCTTGCAGGATCCAGGCGAACTCGATGTCCAACTGTATCAGGCGTTTTGTCGATGGCTGCGAGACAACAACCAGCTCAACGGTAGCTACTACAAAGCCTTGGATGTCTTTGGCAGTCGAGCGGGCATTCAGGTCCCTGGCACGCTCCCTTGGCCAGACCCCACCGATAGCAAGCGGGTTGGCACGCTGTCCGTGGGCGAGTCAAACTGAGGTTTTCTCTCAGCCGCGAGCGAAGGCCTGAGCCGCGAGCAAGCCTGGTGCGCCGGTGATCCCGCCGCCAGGGTGACAGCCGCTGCCCGCGAGCCAAAGCCCATCGACAGGCGTGCGATAGTGGGCGCAGCTGACGGCTGGTCGCATGAAGAGCATCTGGTCCGGCGCGTGTTCGATGTGGTGGACGTGCCCTCCGCTGAGCTGAAAGCGGGACGCGAGATCGCTCGGCAAGAGCATTTCACGGGCCACGATGCGATCATCGATGGACGGGCAGCAGCGTTTGAGTTCGGCCACCGCACGGTCGGCGAGGGCTTCTCTTGCCTCGTCGCTGTCGACTTGATGGCTCGCTCCGTGAACCAGAGCGCTCACGACGGCATGTCCCGGCGGGCAGAGGCTGGGATCTTCGACGGACGGCACCCATAGGTCGAGCACGGGCTTGGTGGCCACTTCGCCGTATTTTACTGGGTCGAAGGCCCGCTCGATGTCGTCGAGTGTCTCGCCCGTGTGCATGCGGGTGACGGTTTCGCCGCTGGCCAACTCGAGTGGACCCGACAGCGCGAGGTGGAGCTTGGCGGTCGTCCCTCGTGCACGGATGTTGTGCATGTCTTGGCTGAGCTGGATGGGTAGATCGATTTCGCCGATGAGCGACAAGAAGGTTTGCTTGGGATGGCAGCTTGCGAGGACCGCTGCGGCTTCGATCGATT
>JAPYTK010000026.1 GCA_029941785.1 Polyangiaceae bacterium
CGACTGCGCAACTCGGTGAAGGTGGCGCCAGGGTTTCAGCTGCCGCGATGCAGCGTCCCTCGGAGTTGCACACGGCGTCTTCGGCGCAATCGAAGCTCGTCTTGCATGACGTCACGCAGGTACCGTTATCGCCCAGGCAGCGGTACGGCGCGCAGGTTTCGGCGACGCAGCAGCGACCGTCGGTGCAGAAGCCGCTGCCGCACATCGCCTCGTGGCTGCAGTTTGTGCCGTCTTCTTTTGGCGGAGGCGGCTCGACGCAACGGTCGCCGATGCAGAGTCTTCCCTCGACGCAGTCCGTGTCGCTGCCGCAGGAGTCGGGGCAGGTCGTGCTTGCACCATCGCAGAGGTAGGGAGCGCAGCTCTCCGCATCGGTTTGGGCGGCGAGCGGGGTGCAGCTGCCGATGGCGTCATCGCCATTGCAGCTCTCGCACGGGCCGTCGCAGGTCTTGTCGCAGCACACGTTTTGCTCGCAGTGAAGGCTCATGCACTCGCCGTCGTCCACGCACGATTCGCCGATGTCCCAGCGCGAGAACACGACGCTGGTGTCGATCCCAGAGTCGCCCACAAGGAGATCGTCGGTTCCACCCACGAGGAGGACGTCGCCTGAGGTCAACACCGTCGCCGTGTGCTCGCGTCGCGCAGCGTCGAAGGTGCCGGCTTCGAGCCACGCGTTGGCTTTGTAATCGAAGATTACCGCATCGTCGCGCACCTCGGTTCCGCTCTGCCCACCGGCAACCAGAAACAAGCCGTCGCCTATCTCGGTCATGGTGTGTTTTACTCGCGAGCCCTCCATGACCGCCAGGGAGCTCCACGCGTCCTCGCCTTTAATCTCGGCTTTCGTTTCGGGCGTCGCGTCGGCTCGGTAAAGCTCGACGCTGCTGCCCGCACCGAGTCCACCCACCACGAGCATGTTCAGCTCGTCGATGGCTGCGGCGGTGTGGAACGCGCGCGGCGCCATGATGGTGCCCTTTTGGCCGAGCCCGGCGATGGGCGCTCCGGCTTTTTGGAGCTGAAGCGCGTTGATGTCGTGGATCCGAGGGAAAGGGGCAAAGTCTTCCAGCGCGAACCCTCCGGCGATCAGGATTCGATCGGAGTCGAGCCGCGTGGCCGTGTGGTGTGCTCTCGGGGTGTCGAGGCAGCTGCTGCAGATCGTGAGGGGGGGGAGTTGTTGTTTGTCGAGACTGAGGATGACGATGTCATTACGCACCTTGCCACCGGGCGAACGTCCACCGATGACCAGCAAGTGATCGTCTTTCAACAAGGTGGTGGTGTGAGCGTAACGCGTAAGGTAGTTCGGGGAGGCGGGAAGCGAGACGGTTTCGACCTCCCACTTGGGCTTCATACTCTGCCCGTAGTACCGCTCGATCTCGGTCACACCGGTGGCGTTGCCGTTGTTGTCGTTTATCTGGCCACCCACCAGGACGATCGAACCATCTTCCATGGTGGTCGCGGTGTGGCCTCTACGCGCGGAGTTGAGGTCGTTGCCGTTGGCCCAGCTTTTCAACATGGGGTTGTACAGCTCGCACTGCGTCGAGTTGCTGCCGCCGGCTACGATGACGGTGCCGTCTGGCAACAACGAGGCGGTATGAAAACGTCGCGCGTGGTTGAGGTCGTTTGTCGTCGTGGTCCAGCTCGGGTCGAGCACCGCCGGGTAGAGAAGCGTCTCCGATCGCCAGCGGAGGTGGAGGGAGCAGTTCCGGGCGCCGGGAGCGACCACCGGCCGGTCCCACGGGGCCCGCGTGTCGCGATCGACGGTGCAGTTGCGGAGGCTCACCGTGACGGGGTGCCGCGCTCCGAGCGTGCCGATGACGACCGGGGCGCGCATACGGAGACGAGGCGCGCCGTCGGCGTCGAGCAACTCGAGCGAGTCGCCGAGGAGTCTCAATCCCGCGACGCCGTCTCCGAGCGCAAGATCGTAGATCACCTCGTCTTGGGAGCGCTCTGGCAGGGTCACGAAGTCTTCGAATCCCGAGGTGGTGAGCCGAACCATCCAGTCTCCGCCTTGCGCGGTGACAGATTCGAACTGCACTGTGCGGCCGTCGAGGAGGCGTCGCGGGGCCTCGCGTGCATCGCGCAGACGGACGTTGACGCTCAGGCCGGTGCGGTTGTCGCGGAACACGACCCCCGTGACGGATCGCCCGCCCAGCTCGACCTCCCCGTGGCGAGTCAGCTGCGTGATCCGATCGAGCTGGCCCGCCATCGACCCGTGGTCTGGTCGGGTGTCTTCTCCTCCACACCCCAGCAGCGCACCCGTCGTTAGGGCGAGCGTGGCGAGACCGTGAAGAGATTGAATGCGCAGCATCCTATGGCAGGATATCGCGTTTTATCGAATCAGGCCGTCTTTTTGAAGTCGTCCATGAAGCCGAGCAAGGCCTCGACGCTGCGCCGCTCGACCGCGTTGTAGATCGATGCGCGGATCCCACCTACGCTACGATGGCCCTTCAGGCCGGTTAGGCCCTTTTCGAGTGCTTTGGCGACAAAGCGCTGCTCAAGATCTTCACTAGGTAGGCGGAAGACGACGTTCATCGTGGAGCGGCTCGCCGTGTCGACCGGGCAACGGTAAAAGTCGTCTGAGGTGTCGATGGCATCGTACAAGAGTTCGGCTTTGCCCTGATTGCGGCGTTCGATCACGTCGAGACCACCCAGTTCGCTGAGGTGTTCGAGGGCGCACATCATCATGTAGATGCCGAAGCTATTGGGCGTGTTGTAGAGCGAGTTCTTGCTGCTGTGGATGCCGTACTGCAGGATGCTGGGCAAGTCCTTGCGCGCTGTTTCGAGAAGGTCTTTACGGATGATGACGAGCGCGAGACCTGATGGACCAATGTTCTTTTGGGCTCCGCCGTACACCAGGCCAAAGCGGTTGATGTCGAAGGGGCGCCAGAAGAAGTCTGACGACATGTCCGCGATGAGCGGCACCGATCCCGTATCGGGAAACTCGTGAAACTGCGTCCCGAAAATCGTGTTGTTGCTCGTGAAGTGCACGTACGCCGCGTCGGGGTCGAGCTGGAGTTCTTCTTGTTTGGGAACGCGCGAGAAGACATTGTCGACGCCGGTGTCCGCCGCGATCCGCGCACGCCGATGGGCCCGCTGTGCCTCTTGGTATGCCTTTTCTGACCACGCACCGGTGATGATGTAGTCGGCGCTTCGCCCGTCGTGGACCAAGTTCATCGGCAACATCGCAAATTGCAAGCTCGCGCCGCCTTGCAAGAGCAGCACCTCGTAGGAATCTCCGACGTCGAGCAGCTCGCGGACGAGCGCGATGGCACGGCGGTGTACTTCGTCGTAGGTACGACCGCGGTGGCTATGTTCCATGATGCTCATGCCCGATCCTCGGTAATCGAGCATTTCACTCTGTGCGCGTTCGAGTACAGCGAGCGGCAAGGCGGCTGGACCGGCATTGAAGTTGTGTATACGTGCCATGGCGGGCGGGACCGTACCCTAGCGAGCGTAACTTGTCAGCCCAGCTGGCGCAGTTCGTGAGAACGGGGTGCTAACGTCGAAAGTCCTTGAGCCAGAGCGCAGCTTCGTGCGGTCGGTCGGGACGAGGGCTGTGCACCGTGTCGAGAAAGTAGGAGGCCGCATTGGGGAAGGCTGCGTGCAGCAGATTGCAGTTTGCCGGCTCATTCTCGAAGGCAGCTGCCACCTGTCCGCCGAGGCTCTCGATGGCTCGGATGGCGTCTTGCTTGAATTCCTCGTCGCTCTGATGAAACGACGGCTTCAGGTGCATGACGGTCCGGCCGCTTCCCCAGGGGAAGTTGTGGCGTACGAGGTTGCGCAGGGTCCCGAGCTCCATGCCCCCGATGTGACGGCCGGTAAGGTAATACAATAGTGCGCCCGCGTTCCACAGCTCGTGGCAGTAGCTGACCGCACCGGGAGAGGGCTCATCGAATGCGAGGTACTCGTCGGTGAAAAAGCGCTGTGCCCAGAACTTCTTCAGTGCAGCGAGGAGCTCGTCGTCGTCAACGCCTGCCTTCTTGAGGGCGCCGGTGACGTTCCAACCCATGTCGGCCAGGCTCATCGTGTCGACGACGGCGGCGATGTCGGGCTTGTGATGGTTGCTTAGGGCGAACTCCCGCAAGATGCGAAGGTTTCGCGGTGCCGTATCGAAGAGCGTCGAGTCGAGGTCGAGAACGATGATCGGGAGCGTGCCGGCCTCCGTCATGGATCCGACATTGGCGAGCGCCTGTTCGAGAGGATGTGTCATGGTAGCCGCGTCTTCGTGTCGGGCCAGGGGTAGCCGACAATGCCGTCGCCTGCAACCGAGCCTTCGGCGGGCGATTCTGTTATTTGAGCGGCCGCTTGGCGCCATCACCATAGGTGGTATCGGTGTTCGTATTACGACCGCCCCAGACGATGACTTCGCTGCCCGTGTACACACCGGTGTGATCGCGGCGCGGGGCAAGTTCGGGCGTCGACTCGATCGGTGTCCACGTGTTCTGCTTCCAGAGGCCCCCGTTGCCATAGTGCGCCTGACACGTTTGGGTGCCGCAGCCTCCCCAAACGAACAAGCCGGCGGCGCCCGTCCACAAGGTCACGTGGTAGGCCCGTCCATCCGGTGGGTTTTCGCCGCCCAGCGCCAGCCACGTACCCGCCGTCCCCTCGCTCGTCTTGAATTGCCCGCCGTCGCTCTGGTAGTACCCGCCGTCCCATCCGCCCCAAACCAACATGCGGTCGCCGGTCCACGCGGCGCCGCTCACCATACGGAATCCGGGCAACGCGCCGGTCGAGCCCATGGTGAGCCAGGTGTTCGTGATGGGATCGTAGTGGGCGCCGTTGTTGAACCAGTCGAAGAAGTCGAAGCCGCCCCAGAGCAACATTCGATTCCCGGTCCACACCCCAACGTGGCCCCAGCGCACGCTGGGCTTGCCGGTGCTGCTGACTCCGCTCCAGGAGTCATTCGTCGGGTTGTAGCGGGCGCCGTTTCCGAGCGCCGGCGGTCCGGCCCGTCGGCCTCCCCATACGATGGCCTCGCTTCCGGTCCAGACCATCGTGTGATCGATGCGCTTGCTCGGTGCGCCTGTGGTGGTCATGGCTGACCAGCTGTCCGCTGCGGGGTCGTAGCGGCCCCCTGTCCGTTCGAAGTCTGTCGAGAAGCCCCCCCAGACGATCATCTCGCTGCCCGTCCATATCGCGGTGTGGCCGTAACGGGCGCTCGGTGCGCCAGCGCTGCTCAGCGTGGTCCAGCTGTTGCTCTGGGGATCGAAGCGCCCGCCATCGGTGAGGACGTTACCCGCGGCGTCGCGGCCGCCCCAGACGATCATCTCGCTGCCGGTCCACACCGCCGTATGTCCGGCGCGAGCGGCAGGTGCGCCCGTCGATGACAGCATCGTCCAGAATTCGGTCAAGATACAAATACCCTGCCCATTGCAGCTGTCGCCGCCTTCGTCATCGCAGGGGGCATCGAGAGGCGCGTTCTCCATGCTGCAGGTATTGTCTTCGCAAATTCGGTAGCGGCAGTCGGTGTCCGTGCCTGGGCATTCGCTCGGATCGGAGCACGGTATTCCGGGCGCGCCGTTGCCACCATCGCCTCCGCCTCCGCCTCCGCTTCCGCCCGTGCTGGCACCGCTTCCGCTGCTCGGATCGGTAGGGCTTCTCGTCAACGGGAATACGCAGGCGTTCAGGTCACGGTCGCAGATACGGTCCAATTTGCAGTCGGTGTCTCGTTTGCAGGGGCGACGAGTGATGTTGTCCCCGCCACAGCTAGCGATGCCGATCGTCGCCACGCCGATCGCCACGAGACCGAAGACGGTCATGGTGAAGAGCCACGACCGAAGAACGGACGGTTTGGCTCGTCGGCGGCGGGCGGCCCTGCTCATGGGACACGAAAGGTGATGCTACGTAGATCACCACATTCTTGGGCGCCGTTTTGGTCGCCGAGGAGGAAGACGTCGTTGCCAACACTCGCGGGGTTGACCGTGGAGTCTGCGACCTGCGAGCTGTTCGCCTCAATTCCGGAAATCGACAGCGTCCGGCCCTGCATGGTGTTCGATGCGCGAATGGTCAACTCCGCTTCGCCACTCCAACTGATGGTGGGGGTGCACAGTTCGTCACTGGCGACCGTCAAACACAGCTGCGCCGTGGTCAGGTCGACGTTGTTCGGTGTTTGGCTGTCCGATGTGAAACGAAAGAAGAGCCGGTTCGCGGCGTCGAAGTAGAGCAGATCGTGGTGCTCGCCGCCGTCCACGTCGTTCGATGCGTAGCGTGGCGCGAAGACCAACTCGCCGTCGAAGTAGCCGGCTTGCGCGATCACACTGGCGTTGTTCGCGGACAAGATGTCAGCAAATCGGGTTCGTGAGGTGCTCCCGGTAGGAATGTAACTGGACGGGTACAGCGCGCTTTCGAGCTGGGCACCGTACACGTCGGTCGTCGTGGCTTGGGTGATCGCGGTCGCACCCTTGGGGACGTCTCGGGTCTCGAGGTTGAGCGGGTCGTTGGTGATGCCGTCGACGGTTCGGTGCGACAGTCGGTAACGGGTCCACGCTGTGGTCTGAATGTCTTGGTGATATTCGCGCCATCGGAAATGCGCGTAGGGGGGATTCGCGGCGGTGACACCTTTCGCCCAGCTGGATGCGACGCGGGCATCGGCTTGGAAATAATTCGAGTACCAGCCTGCGGCTGACGCTGGAGAGTCGAAGCGCGTGGCTCCGTTGCCGTTCGCCGGATCGCTTTGGCCCGTCGTGACGGTCATGCCGTTGCTCGGTTTCCAGTCGCTGTTGCCGACGGTCCAGGAGTCACTCTGTGAGACCTGGTTGGTCCGCTGGCTCTCGATGCTCAGCCCCCAACCGCTTGGGTCCGCTCCCGTGTTACGCGCACGGGCGACGTTCGCGCCGAAGCCGGTCGCTAAAGTCGTAGCGCTCGTTTGCGATGTCCTGTTAGACGTTGGGCTGCTGAGGCTCAACCATGAAGGCAAGGTATAGCTGCCGTCGTTTTGTGGAGCCGTGGCGGACCATGTTTCGATGACGGAACCGGTCATGCCTCCGGTGCTGCTCGACGCGCCCCCCGTGGCCATGCTGCTGCTTGGCATGCCGCCGCTGCCGCCGCTGCCCCCGCTGGCCATGCTGCTGCGCGACGAACTGGGCATCGTTACGCTGGACGAGCTGCCGCCCATACCGACCGGTGGATCGAAGCAGGTGCCGGTTCCGATGTCGCAGAGGCGATCGCCCTTGCAGTGTTGGTCGCTGAAGCAGCCGGAGTCCACGAAGCTGTTGTCACTGCACGCTGCGACGATCAGGAGCAGGGCGCCGGCGACCGACCACTCGGTCGTGCGTGAAGAGCGAGTGAGTCTGAAAACCATCGCTCTTAGCCTACACTTACAACTCATCTCCGACAACTCACCTCGGTCGGTTTCGGTTTCTTCAGGATTATGACAAGCTTGGACCATGCCTCGTTTTCTGCGTAGGGCTGCCTTGATCTTGGTGGCGCTTGTTCTTAGCGCTTGTCCAAGGAAGCCCGTTCTCGAATTGCACAGCGGTCGGCTGCAGTCTGCCTCTCCTCATGGGATAGGCTTCGAGCTGGAAATGCGCGTCAACAATGACAACGCTTTCGATGTCAAAGTTCGCAATGTGCGGGCGAGCGTGGTGATTGCCGGCCGTTACCCTTTGCCACAACTGCAGTACAACCCCGATCAGTGGCTCGGAGCGGGTCAGACGACGATCGTGCGTGTACCCATGGTTCTTCCGTGGCCTCTCGTGGCGCCGCTGATGGCCACGACCTTGGGAAGCGATCGCATCAGCTACAACGTGCGCGGCTTGGTTGACGTGACGGCGGTCCGGATGCTGGGGATTGAGAAGAACGATTACGCCATCGATGAAGAGGGCAGCGTCTCCCGTGCACAGCTCGTGGTGGCGGCAGCGCGGGGGGTCTTCACCCGACCCGGCGCACGTTGAACATGGCGGGGCGTGTCGCGGCGAGCGAGAGGCGGGCTCAGCTGGGCTTGTTGGCCCGCACGACTTTCGCCACGAAGTGGAGCTCGGTCTCGACCTTTTCAAAGCCATGTTCTTCGAGGGCATCGCCGATGTCATCTTTGGCGTAATCGTTGTGGAAGGGCTCGTGAAAGTCCTTCGAGAACTGCTGCAGAAAGATTGACATCGTCGAGCTATCCCCGTTCTGCAGCGAATCTTCGATCACGAGCAAGCCGCCGGGTTTGAGGGTGCGGAGCATCTCGCGGTAGACATTGTGTCGTGCCGGTCGTGGCAGCTCGTGAAACAAGTGCACGCAGGTGAGTACGTCGAAGGTCTCATCTGCAAAGGGCATGGCTTCGGCGTTGTCGGCGATGAGCGAGAGATCTTCGACCTCCGCGAGCAGTTGGCGCGCGTGCTGCACGTAATAAGGGCTGAGATCGAGACCTGTGAAACGCAGCTTGGGGTGGGTGTGGGCGAGCTGCAACAAAGTGCGGCCCGTACCGCAGGCGACATCGAGCACGCGGTCGGCGTTCGGGTTTGAGCGCAAGTGATCGGTCACGGGCGGGATCACTTGGCGACGCATGATGTCGGCGGTGCCCAGAAAGAGGAACTCGACCCCTACGTCGTACAGCTGGGCCGAGCTGCGGCTCAGATAGCCATCGGTTTGCCAATGGAAGTTGCGGCGGTAGTAGGGCGGGTACCGATCGAGCTTCACATCGCCAGGCAGGTCGCGGTACCGGCCCGCTCGCATACGTCGAACCGTGCGGGGTATGTCGAGGGCCAAGCGTGGGATCTGTTTGAGGTAGTCGACGACGGGCATTTGAAAGAGCAGCTCGTCGGGGTAGGCACCGATTTCGACGTTTTTTAGGTCGCGGGCGAGCAAGGCCTGATACAAGCGCGCCACTTCTCGTTGCGCTTGACGGCCCGGTGCGGTTTTTCGACGCAAGACCCTCCGAAGGCCCCGCTGGGCGAAGACGGCCGAGTACATCATCGTCGCTTGCTGCGCGCGGTAGGCCAAGGCCTGGAGCGACGGGGGCATGTGTTTGGCGACGACCATGGGGAAAGAGGCCATGGTGTCATGATAGCGCACCGTGCGGATCTGGCGGAGAGAGTGGGATTCGAACCCACGGTACATTGCTGCACACACGATTTCCAGTCGTGCACCTTCGGCCTCTCGGTCACCTCTCCAGGCCACCTCCGGTTCGTTTCGGAACCGTCAGTGACTGCCTACATAGGCGACTCGGGCTCATCCTTCAAGATGAACACCGTTCGAGGGCCCTATCGACCTAGCTGGCTGTTGTATCCCTTCAGCTGCGGTCGATCGTGGCCTGCAAGCCCCCGGTCGGATCGTGTCGGACCACGACGCGCCACGGGCGGCAACACACCTCACAATCGATGACCATCTCTCCGATGTCGTCGACGGCGAGCCATACCGTGACGGTCTCGCGGCACCACGGGCACTGTAGGGTCAATTCCTCTTGCACCGGGGTGGGCCTGGCGTTTTATCGAGACGGCGTCAAGATGCCGGCAGGGCGTATTTTCACAATGGATGACAGCCTATTTTTGCCCTGTGGGGTATGCTCCTCGCCCTCATGCCGCTTCCCCCGCTGCATCGCATCGGCCTGATCGAGGTCGAAGACCTCACGCCGCCGGCTCCTCCTGGTTTTTTGCAGTTGCGCCGTCAGCGGTTGCGGGCTCGCTACGAGGACGGAACCGAAAGCGAGCCCTTTGCCTTCGATAGCGTCGAGCGAAAAGCGCTCGATGCGGTCGTCGTCGCGCCCTATTTTCGTGATGATGCCCGCCAGATCGTGATTTATCTGCGGTCCTCATTGCGCCCCGCCTGCGCTCAACGCCCGTTGGCTTCGCGCCCCTTGCCAGAGAAAGATACCCTCGGAACAATGTGGGAGCTCCCAGCCGGTCTGCTCGAGCCCGACGAGTGTGCGGCTGCTGGCCTCGCTGCGTGTGCGGCTCGCGAGCTCGAAGAAGAGCTTGGCTTCGACATCGCGGCAGAGCACTTCTTGCCACTTGGGCATGCGAGCTTTCCGTCCGGCGGCGTCATCGGCGAACGTCATCATTTTTTTCGTGTCGCGGTGAGCCCCCACGAGCGAGGCGAGCCGAGCGAAGACGGCTCGGTTTTGGAGCAGCGCGCGCAGATCGCGACGCTCACTCTCCGCGAGGCCCTGGAGCTGTGTCGCTCGGGAGATATTGAAGACGGCAAGACCGAGATCGCCTTGCGCCGGCTCGCGGAGGTCAGCGATGAGCTCTGAGCGTCGGCCCCGTGTGGCCTTGTACGTGAAACGCAGTGCGCTCGATCGCCATCGTGAACAACCCAACGATCGAGTCAAGGAGCTGCTGGCCCGAAACGACCCGACGGTGGCCCACCTCGAGGCCGCTCACCGCGAGCACACCAGTACGATTGAAGAGGTCAAGACCGCCCTCGCCGAGCTCGATGCCGAGGTGACGAAGCATGGTCGCCGTACACCTTTCGATGACAGCCAGTTCGATTTCGTGGTGACGGTTGGCGGCGACGGCACCTTGCTTCACGCTTCGCGTCACGTGAGCGATACTCCTGTGCTCGGTATCAATAGCTCGCCGTCGACGTCGGTAGGGTTTTTCTGTGGCAGCCGCAGCGGTGAAGTGATGCCCGCTTTGCGCAGCGCCCTGCGGGGCAAGCTCAAGCGTGCGACGCTGGCGCGGATGCAGGTCAGTCTGGATGACGAAATTGTCGATGCACGCGTGTTGAACGACGCGCTCTTTTGTCATCGCTCTCCCGCGGCGACCTCCCGTTACATCGTCGAGAAGGGGGGGGTCGTCGAGGAACACAAGTCGAGTGGCTTTTGGATTGGGCCTGCGGCAGGCTCGACGGCTGCTCAGCGTTCGGCTGGCGGAAAGGTGCTGCCCCTCGCCTCGCGCAAGCTTCAGTTCGTGGTTCGCGAACCGTACACGCCTCACGGGAAGTCCTACCGACTCGCTCATGCCTTGCTCAGTCCGGACGACAAGCTGCTGGTTCGCAGCAAGTCTCGAGACATGCGAATGTACCTCGATGGACCCGACAACATGATCAAGGTGGGGCTCGGTCAGGTCGTCGTTTTCGAACTTTCGCCCCAACCTTTGACGCTGCTCGGTATCTCCTCGCGCCGAAAGTGGGGCTAAGAGACCTGAGCACTATACGAATTGAGGGTGAGGAAACATGCCAATTTGTCGGGAATGCGAAGAGGACGTTGAGGAACTGCACTCGGTGAAGATTTGCGGGCGGAGTCGGAAACTGTGCGAGGACTGCGCTGACCGAGCGCGCGAGCAGGCAGAAATTGCCGAGGAGAGTGAGTCGGTCATGCAGGAAATGATGGGGTACAAGGGCCGGCGCTGACATTGGACCATCTCTGTCGATGGTCTTTTTCTGCGTGCAGCGTTGCGTTTTTTGGGTACCCGTCATGCATTTGCTGCGCCAATGCAGTTCGCGTAGGCTGCGGGTAGCATGAGTTCGCCTTCGAGCCATGGCGACCACGATGCCGCCACCATCCTCAGCCAACGGTCAGAGCGCCCCTGCGATCGATCGGCGAGCTTCTCTCTGCAGGTCGTTGAGGGACCCGACCAAGGGCAGGCGTTTACGATCGAGCCGTCGTTGCCCTCGCGCGTGTTGGTCGGGCAAAGTCCGGCGTGTTCCTTGCGCCTCGACGACCGGCAAGTGTCTCGCCGCCACTTGGCTTGCGAGCTCGAGGGCGAGCTGCTGCGGGTAAGCGATCTGGAGTCGACCAATGGAACCTGGGTGAATGGGATCCGGGTCAACGATGTTTTCCTTGGGGGCGGCGAGACGATTCAGCTGGGCACGACGCGCATCGAGGTGACACGTCTCGGCGATGCCACGGCGGTGCCGTTGACGGCGGCAACCAGTTTTGGCCGTCTCGTCGGGGCGAGCGCCGCCATGCGGAAGCTTTATCCGATGTGCAAGAAGCTCGCTGTAGCGGATGTGCCGGTGGTCATCGAGGGAGAGACGGGCACCGGCAAAGAGGTGTTGGCAGAGTCTCTTCACGAAGCGAGCCGGCGCGCGCGGGGCCCTTTCGTGGTCTTCGACTGCACGGCCGTTCCGCCGAACCTCGTGGAGTCGGCGCTCTTTGGACATGAGCGCGGCGCTTTTACCGGGGCGACCGAGGCCCGCAAGGGAGTGTTCGAAGAGGCGGATGGCGGCACCTTGCTGATCGACGAAATTGGTGATCTCGAAATCGGGCTTCAGGCCAAGCTGCTGCGCGCGCTCGAGCGTTCAGAGGTGTGTCGCATCGGCTCGAACAAGTGGATTCGCGTGGACGTTCGGATCATCGCCGCCACTCGCCGTGATTTGGACAAGGCTGTCCAGGACGAGCGTTTTCGTGACGATCTCTTCTACCGCATCGCGGTGACCCGCATCGAACTTCCGCCACTGCGCAAACGTCACGGAGACGTCGCGATGCTTGCGGACTTTTTCTGGAGTCGATTAGCCGATCCTGGCGTGCCCCTTCCCCCTGACTTCATGGCTCAGCTCGACGGTTACGATTGGCCGGGCAACGTGCGCGAACTGCAGAACTCCGTTGCCCGTCGCGTGGCCTTGGGCGAATTGGACGATGCTGGGGGAACCTTGGGTCCTGGCGGGATCCCCGTGATGGGGACGACGAGCGAGGGTGTGGCTAGCTCCGCACCGGGGAGTGGCGACGACGTGCTCGAGCGCGTATTGGCTATGAACCTTCCCTTGCCCCGCGCCCGTCGAAAACTCGTGGCGGAGTTCGAGACTCGTTACGTCGAGCGCGTTTTAGAGCAGCACGGTGGCAATGTGGCGCGCGCGGCGGCGGCGTCGGGGATCGCTCGTCGCTACTTCCGATTGTTGCGCGCTCGAAGCAGGCGCCGGACTGAGGAAGAGGGCTGAGCAAGGCGGAGGTATCGTGGTTCCAATTGGTAGCCAGGTGGATACGACTGCGTCTTCGGAGGCTGAGCCGCCGTCGCAGGCGGAAACCGGTCGGCGGATCGGCCGCTATGAACTCCACGACGAAATCGCTACCGGTGGCATGGCGACGGTTCATCTCGGCAAGCTGCGCGGCGACGGGGGATTTTATCGCATCGTCGCCATCAAACGGCTTCACGCGCACTACGCCAAGGATCCGATGTTCGTCCGCATGTTCCAGGACGAGGCGCGGCTCGCCGGTAGGGTGAACCACCCCAACGTGATCGCGATTCTCGATGTCGTCGCTGAAAACGACGAGTTGTTTTCCGTGATGGAATACGTGCCGGGCGAGACGCTCGCGCGCTTGGCGCGGACGGAAACGGAGGACACGATTCCTACGCGCGTATCGACGGTAAAAGAGGGCGGCCAACCGTCATCATCGGCGCCGTCGTCGATCCAACCGAATCTCTCGATCTCGGTGATCCTCGCCATCGCGCACGACGTCTTGTTGGGCCTTCACGCGGCTCACGAGGCCACCGATGAACATGGCGAAGCCCTCGGCCTGGTTCACCGAGACGTGTCACCTCAGAACATCCTGGTGGGTGTCGATGGCCGCGCGCGGGTTCTCGACTTCGGCGTCGCCAAGGCTGCGGGCGCGAGCCAAACGACCGAATCGGGGGTCATCAAAGGCAAGCTGGCATACATGCCGCCTGAACAAGTCTACGGAGAGAAACTCGACCGGCGTGCCGACATTTACGCCATGGGCGTTGTGCTCTGGGAGTTGCTTGCTGGTCGGCGCTTGTTTGTTGGTCACGACCAAAAGACGGCGATCGGAAAAGTCCTCAATGCGCCTATTTCACCACCCGGCATGCATCGGCCTGCCGTGCCTGGGGACGTCGACGAGGTCGTGATGCGGGCCCTCGACCGTGATGTGGATGGCCGCTACGCGACGGCGCTCGAGATGGCCGAAGACATCGCCCGACGAGCGGATCGGGCGCCGGTCGCCGAGGTCAAAGCGTGGGTCGAGCGCTGTGCCAAACAGAGCTTGTCGGATCGGGGGGGGCTCGTGTCGAGGATCGAGTCGCTCACTCAACGGGTCAGTGTGCCCGAGGCCACCGGACCGGACAAGGCGATCGCCTCGTCGGATGCGTTGGCTTCCTTCCCACGCATCAGCGGGCGCGCGGCCGTGTACATCGTGATGGCGCTGGTGGTGCTGGCTGGCGTGTGGACGCTCCGACCCACGGACCCTTCGCCGACCCCTTCGGTCGCGTCGGCTCCGACGCCGGTCGCGCCCCCCTCGGTGCCAGCTCGCGCCTCTGCCACCGCCTCTCCCACCGCCACTGCCACTGCTTCTGCTTCGGCATCGCTGGCTGTGACGGGGGCGCCAGCTGCGTCGAGTTCCCCTCCTCGACGGCCTCTTTCGGGCCCCAAGAGGGTTGTCCCGTCACGGCCGCAACCCGTTAAGCGACCGGCGAGTAACTGCAATCCGCCTTACATCCTAGATGCCAAGGGGCACAAGCGATATAAGCGCGGCTGCTTGAAGTGATTATACGCTCCTACGTTCGTGCGTGTGTAAGGGGTCTGCCGTTGGGTGTCGGGCTGCTGATCGGCAGCCTCGCGCGAGCGGACGGGGTCGTGGACACGTGCATCGAGAATGCCGAGCGGGGCCAGGAAGAGCGGGATGCGGGCAAGCTCTTGGGGGCCCGGGATCGGTTTCTCGCTTGCGCCGCCGATGGCTGTCCGGAGGTCATTCGCCTCGACTGCGCCAAGTGGAAGGCCGATGTCGACAAGCAGCTGCCGTCGATCGTTCCTCGCGTCCGTGATGCGAAGGGGAGAGATCTATTGGACTACGACCTGACGATCGACGGCAAGGCGGTAAGCGAGCACGGCGCGGGGCGGGCGATACCGGTCGATCCTGGGGAGCACCGCTTGCGCTGGAGCCGCCCAGGCGAGGTGGCTGTGGACCAGAAAATTGTCGTGCGGGTTGGGGAGAAGAACCGTCTCGTCGACGTCGCTTTTCGCGCTCGTCCCGAGCCGAACGTGGATCCGCCGTCGTCGAAGGAATCGGCTGGTCCGTCGGTGTGGACATGGCCGTTGGCAGGCGTCGCCGTTGCGGGCTTTACCGGCTTGGCGGTGATGGGGACGATGGCCAAGAATCGGCACGATGAGCTGAGCGCGCCGGTGAGCGCGGGGGGGTGTGCGCCCCATTGCAGTGAGGACCAGGTGGACGAAGTTCGTGGCTTGATGATCGGGGCCAACGTGTCGCTCGGGGTGGGGATCGTCGCCACGGGAGGAGCCGTGTGGGTGGCGCTTCGTTCGACGCTCGGGCAGACCGACGAGCCGGCGGTCGCGGCGTCGGGGCTGACGATCACACCGCTCGAGAGCGGCGCGATCGGTTCGTGGCGTGTGCGCTTTTAGGTCACGAAGTGAGGCGATATCCGGATCGATCCGATCCGCGGCGGTGGTTGGCGGATCGCTGGGATCAGGTGCCGTTGCGTGTGCTCATCCGACAAGGGGCGAGACCATGCGATGTTTACCGACATCGGTCGGCGAGCGGTTACCTCCCGGCCGGTCAAATGGTCGATATTTTGTCCAGAAAAGCGCACGAATGAGCCATGATTGCCACGGGCACGTCGCCAAGCGCGCGCAGGGGTGATCTGGCATCGTGTTTGCTTTGCTCTTTCCCTCATGAGCGCTTTTCCCCACCACCTCTCCCCGCGATGGACAGCGGCTATCGCCATCGCAACATTGTTTACCGCTTGCATGTCGGGCCAGAGCGCTCAAAAGGGCGACAGCGGGTCTGGCGCGGGCAGTGGCGGAAAAGGTGATTTCACGACGAGCGCGGGCACCGGCGGATCGGCGGGAAGCCTCCCCAATCCCGATCCTTGCGCCCAGACCAACAGCTGCCCGGACTTTCCGGCCGAGCCTCTCATGGAAGAAGGCGTGCCGAGCGACGCGGCGAGTTTGTTTGGTCCCTTCGATTCGAACAAGCTGACGGGGCCGGAGCCCTGTGTGCTCGAGCCGCAACTTTCGGCTGGTGGAAAATCGGGCGCGATGGTGCCGGCGAACTGGACGGCGCCGCGATTCCGTTTCACCGCGAGCGGGGACCTCTTCGAAATTCGCGTGTCGGCCGATTCGCAGGCCAATGATCTGGTGGCTTACACCACGACGCCCAGCTGGATCATGCCCCGAGAGATCTGGGAGCCCGCAGCAAAGAACACCGCGGGAAGCGCGATGACGGTGACGATTCGGGCTCTTTCCCAGAGTGAGCCTATGACCCAAAGCGGGATCGTGGGTGACATCCTCATCGCGCCGGTCAACGCGGGCGGAAGCATGGTGTTCTGGGCGGTGGTCGATTCCAACGTCGGTCCGGATTCGAGCCGCTTGTATGGATTTAGCGTCGGCGACGAGGGGGTGGCCGAGGTGATGCGGCCCAAGACCGTCGCGTTTGACGGCGTGCTCAACGAAGAGGGGGCCCACTTGCGAGGTCAGTATGGCGGCGGCAAGCCGGGCTTCGAGCCAGGCGAGGTTCAGTGCATCGGTTGTCATACCTCGACGCCCGATGGGGCGGCGGTCGTGTTTACCGACGACTGGCCCTGGAACAAGGCTATCGCGTCGGTCGAGGAAGGCTCCGCTGGCGACATTCCCGATTACATCACCCCCGGCGCGAGGGCTTTGCTCAAGATGCCCTGGCTTGGCACGCAGACGATGACTCCGGCGCGCTTCTCACCCGGTGACCGTCTGCTGGTCGCGAGTTTTGGCGCGCGGACGCAGCCCTTCTGGGGAAGCAGCGGCCAGAAGGACCGCTTGATTTGGATCGATCTCGAGACGAGCGCCACGATCAGCGACGCGGTCCCGATGGAAAATCCGCAGCAAGCCAAAGACGATCGCAACGCGGCCATTCTCGCCGCCGAGGGCACCGCCTGGGGCAAGCTTACGATGCAAGGTGAGACGGGGAACGCCACGCTTCCGGATTGGAGTCACGACGGCGAGCGTATCGTCTACGTGTCGACCGACGACTCGCCCAATGGCCATCCCAGCTATGAGGCGACGACCGCCGATCTGCACATCGTGTCCTTTGGCGAGGGCAATGGCGGCGTGGTCGAGCCTGTGCCAGGCGCGTCCAGTCCCGACGTGTACGAGTATTATCCAGCCTTCACTGGCGACGACAGTCTCCTCGCCTTCACGCGCGCGCCCAAGAAGTACGCCACGCAAGGATGCCCCGGTGGAAGTTGTCCCGATGGGCCCTACTACAACCGTTACGGCGAAATTCACGCCATCCCCGCCACGGGCGGCAGCTCGGTTCGTCTGGTGGCCAACGACCCGATCGCTTGCGCCGGCGATGATGTGTCCAAGGGCTTGATCAACAGCTGGCCCAAGTGGTCTCCTAACTCGGTGTCGGTTGGCGGAAAGACCTATCATTTCCTGATCTTCTCCTCGGCGCGAAGCTACCCGGGGAGCTTTGACATCCCCCATGGGCAGTGGACACCGCAGACGCTCGATACGCGTTCCTCGCAGCTTTACATGGCTGCCGTGGTGTCCGACGATGAGACAGGCGACATCACAACGTATCCGGCGGTGTACCTTTGGCATCAAAACCGGGTCGTCAGCGGTCAGACTGCTACCGAGGTCGGCAACAGCAACATCACGCCAGCCTGGGACGACTTCAAGATTCCGGACGTGCCCGACGTGCCGAAGTAGCCGGTTCGGGTCGGCCGCCGATTCTCGAGGCGGGTCTACTTGCCGTTCGGCCGCCTCGCCATGCGGCGGGCTTGGCGTGCGGATAGGCGCAGCGGCGCAGCGGATAAGCGTAGGCGACGGCAGCTCCGGGGAAGCGCCGTCCTCGCTGCTTGTTTTGGGCCGAGGCTCAGAGCCCGACGGTGTAGCCGAGATTGAGAGACATGCCGGTGGCCGTCGAGCCCAGCGTCTGCATGATCTTCATCTCGGCAGAGAAGCCCGCCCAGTTGTTGATCTGAAAGCTCGTCCCCACGCCGCCTCCGACGAAAGCGCTGCCTGCCTTTCGCCACGCGTGCAGCTTCGTCCGCTGATCATTCACGTAGGCATCATCGCCCTCGTAGACGGTGACGAGCACGCGCGTGTCGATCTGGGCCATGCCCCCCGTGAGGAAAACGAAGGGACGAAGGCCGGTCCGCCCGAAGGGCTCGGAGCCAAACCAGTAGCCGACCCGACCGGCTGCATGCACGGGCAGAAAGGCTGAGCCATTGGGTACTTCGGGTCCGCCTCCGAACGCGTAGCCGAGACGGACACCGAGGCTGAAGTTCTCGAAGAGGGAGCGGTCGTAGCCGAGCATCAAGCGGGTTGTGGCGACGCCCACGCCGCCTCCGACCGCGTTGCCCACCTGCGCCTGGTCGCCGGGCTGGGGGATCCCCTCGTAGTACACGTCCCCTTCGTAGTAGCAGTAATACTGATTGCCACCGGAGCAGACGTTCGCCTCGCTCCCGAAGAACACGAAGTCCTGCTGCGCGCTGAGGCTCAGCCAGTTCTTCGCCCAGTCGCCGGCCGGCTCGTCGGCTTTTGCGCTGTCGTTGGTTTTGCAGCTCGCGCCATCGCAGCTGTAGCCGTTCTTGCAATCGCCATCGCTCTCGCACGGCATCCAGTTCTCGAGGCCCTCTTGCCCGCAGATCGGAAACCCGGGGGGGCATTCCGCTCCACTGTCGCAGCACACGCGTTCGTCCGCCTCGGCCTTGGGGGCGAGCGGTTTGGCCGTCTCGTTTGTGGCGACCGGCGCGGGGAGCGTCTCGGGTGTCTTGGCCTTGGCGGCTCCGGTCTCGGGGATCGTCGCGCCCGCCGCTTTGGCCTTGGCTTTGGCTTCATCGAAGGCCGCGCGCATTTTCTTCGTGCTCAGGTCGTCATCCAAGGTCACCGTGGGGTCGAGCGTCAGGGCTTCGACGAAGGCCGCGCTCCCTCGTTCTTTTTCCTGAAGGCCGGCAAACAGCACCACGCCGTAGGCCGCTTGCACGCGCGCCCTGGTCGGAGCGGAGCAACTCGAAGCGCAGCTCTTGATGAGCTCTTCGAGCTTGTTCGCTGCCTGCGGGAACTCCATCTCGAGGTAGTTTTCCTGGATGATGGTCTGGAGGGTGCTGAGCGTCTTGGCGTCGGCCGCTG
This sequence comes from Polyangiaceae bacterium, assembly GCA_029941785.1. Classification (GTDB taxonomy): domain Bacteria; phylum Myxococcota_A; class Polyangia; order Polyangiales; family Polyangiaceae; genus JAPYTK01. The sequence goes on from JAPYTK010000026.1 coordinate 18,937, forward strand.
CGCTGTCGGAGGCCTTCGCCTTTGTCGCTTTCGATTCGGTCGGCGCCGCCGCTTGGCTTGCGGCTGCCATTCCCAAGGCCCAGGAGTTGAGCAACACGCCCACGGCTACGATTCGTCGTCTCATCATCGGTTTCCTCCTGGTGATCCCGGGCTGCGGCTACCACCACATGGTGGCGGTGATCGAGAATACGTTGTTGTCGGGCACGACGCTCGGTGCGCCGCGGTTTCCCGCGTCTTGATTCAAGCTCGTCGCACCGAAACCATCGGGCAAAGGTGGCGCGCTTGCGGGCTGTACGCACTGCCGGCGGTCGGCGCCCTCCGCGCAGCTACGCTGGTTGTAGAGGTAGCGCGAGTATTGCAGCGAGATCTGCTCATGACTGACCCACTGCGACCGAACGAAGACGCGAGGGGAGAAGATGGAAAAGGACTGCTGCGGGATGCGCGAGTTGGGCTGCAGTCTGTCGTATCGCGCCGCGACGCCGAGCCAGGGCAGGGCGCTGTAGGTCAGATCGGTGCCGTACTTGAGGCGATTGACTTTATCCATGTCCGGATCGTCGCTGCCCACGGCGTTGTACATGGCGTACAGCTTGAGCACGACGTCCATCCCTTGTCCCCAGAACTCGTCGCCCTTGAGGATCTTGCCGAGGCTGTGCTCGGTCTGCGCGAGCACGGTGTGGACGGTTCCGTTGCCCCCACTTTGGCGGCTCGGCCCATTGAGGTAGTTGTCGCTGACGCCGAGGTTGAACTCGCCGCCACCCTTGGCGTGGATCACCTCGATGGCCGGTCCGACGGTCACGGCGTGGACTGCTTTGAGATAGGAATAGCCGAGGTAGTAGTAGCCGAAACGGCCGAGATCGGCCTTGATCTCGGGACCGATGACGGTGAGCCGACCATCGGGTTGCTCGTCGCCAGCGGGCAACACCGTGAGATCTTCCCCGTCACGGCTTTCTTCTTGGGACCACGACGTGAGGTAGTGCGCTCCGAAGTCGAACATCTTCTTGAAGCGCACCCCGAGGTGTCCATGGTGCAGCAGGGTGAAACGGGAGGTGTTGTACTTGCTTGGATCGGGCCGCACGGCGCCCAAGCCATGCTCCATCTTGAAGGTGAAGTCCTTGTAGTCGATCTCGACTTTGCGCAGCTCGCCCATCGAGTGGGTGCGGCCGAAGAGGTACGTGTCGAACTCGCCGGCGTCGTAGCGTCCCGCCAAACCGTAACGATTGCTGAACGCGCCCGCGCGCCAGCTGAAGCGCAGATTGCGCAGGCCGAGCGGCGGCCGGACGGTGACGTAGCCTTGGGCGATGCCGAACTGCGCACCGTCTTGATTCCAGGCCGCGTCGGTAAAGTTGAAGCCTTGGATCGATACGGTGCCGGTGGCCCACGAGTTGCCGTAGTTCCAGTACAGCTCGGCCCAGTCACGACCGCTGTGGTTGCTGTGTTGCCAACTGAGGTACTGATCGTCGGGAACGAGGGGGGAGTGGATGGTCGTCTTGCTCTGATCGGCGGTTGGGTTGTCGCGCTTGCCGAAGCCGAGGCGAAGCGGCGCGCGAATGTAGCCGTGGAAGGTGAGCTTGTAGTCGCCGTGCTCGAGGAGAGCCGGGCCGCCGTGGCCCGTGAGCTGTTCGTCGTGTGCGTTCACGCCGCCCGGATCGGGTGCGGGCGCGAGCGAGGCGGGCTTGGACTTGCCGGCGACGTTGTCGAGCTTCACGGGCTCCGCGCCGTGGCTCGCGAGAGAGAGAAGCGAGGTCCCGAGCAGCACGCTGACTGTACAGAGAGTGTTTTGGAGGTAGCTCATCGGAGCCCTATTGAGCATGCATCGTGCCAACCCGGCAGAGCGAAAAATGACTGTTATTTTGGGTTGTTCGAGCCGATCAGGATCCTTCGGATCCGGTTTGTCTCGGATCGATCCGATCCGCGGAATGGTCTGTTCCTCCAGCGCGAGCGAAAATCGCTGGGGAATTTTTCGATCGCGCTAACGTAGGGTATTGGCGTAGCCTTTGCATTGGAGTCGTCGATAGACTGCTTGACGGTGCGTTCGTTTCTGGACGTGGCACCCACCCACCCACCATGACGATGATGATGATGAAAGCGCGAACGATTTCCACGCTGGCCACGCTGGCCTTGGCTGGGCTTTGCGCCTGCGTGCACGGCATCGAGCCGGAAGGGCCCGGTGGCGAGGGTGGCAGCGCGGCGGTGGGTCCGGGCGGTGGCGGCGATGCCTCGACGGTGGGCGCCGGCGGCAGCGGCCCGGCGACGACCAGCGCCGCGGCGACGGGTGGCAGCAGCAGCGTGACCGCCGCGAGCAGCACGGCCACGAGCGGCACCGGCGGCAGCGCGACGGTCGCTTCCTCGAGCGCGAGCGGCAGCCCGGTGATGGGCGTCAGCATCGAGTACAAGGCCGACAACACCCCGAGCAACAACTCGATCAACCCGCATTTTCGCGTGGCGAACTCCGGCTCGAGCGCGGTGGATCTGACGAACATCACGATCCGTTACTGGTACACCAAGGAGACCGGCTCCATGACGCAGGTCTTTCACTGCGACTGGGCGAAGATCGATTGCGGCAATCTCGGCGGCGCTTTCACCGTCGCTTCGGGCATGAACGCCGATCACTACCTCGAGATCACCTTCACCGGCGGCAGCGTGGCGCCAGGCGAAGACAGCGGTCCCATTCAACTGCGCTTCAACATGTCCGATTATGCGGCGTTCGATGAGACGAACGATTACTCGTACGACTCCAGCAAGACGGCCTTCGCCCCGTGGGACAAGGTCACGGCCTATTCGGGCGGTCAGCTCATCTGGGGCACCGAGCCCTGATGCGGACGGGCAGGGCTTTTCTCGCGCTGGGTTCGCTCTGCGCGTTGGTGCTGGCGTGCGGGGATGACATCGCGAGCTCGCCTCCGGGAACGACCACTTCCGGCGATCCGGGCGCGACGAGCGGCAGCGGCGGGGGCGCGACGACGGGCGCGGGCGGAGCGAGCAGCAGCTCCAGCCAGACGAGTGGCAGCGGCGCGAGCGCGGGCGGCTCGGCGCCGGTGGTCTGTCCCCCGGGCATGGAGTACGGCGATCCCTTGCCGGCGCAAGCGACGGCGACCGAGGTGGCGGGCGGTTACAAATTCCTCGAGGGGCCGGTGTGGCTCGCGGATGCCGGCGTGCTGTTCTTCTCCGACATGAACTTCAGCGGCAGCGGGCCCGACGGCGTGCCCCCTTCGACGATCTACCGGCTCACGCCGCCTTCTGCCGTGGACGTGCTGACGACCGAGGTGCACTCCAACGGGCTGGCGCTCGACACCGATGGATCCATCGTGGCGTGCACGCACGATCAGCGAAGCGTGTCCCGTGTCGATCCCACCACCGCGGCGCGCACGACGCTCGCGGCGACGTACGAGGGCGACAAGTTCAACAGCCCCAACGACGCCATCGTCCGAAGCGACGGCACGATCTTCTTTACCGATCCGACCTGGCAGCTCGGCAACCGCCGGCAGGAGATCGCCTTCAAGGGCGTGTACCGCATCGACACCGGCGGCAACGTCCACCTCGTGGCGGATGATTTCGGCAGCCCCAACGGGATCGCGCTCTCGCCGGACGAGAGCACGCTCTATGTGGCGGACGACGCCAACGGTCACGTGCGAAGCTTCGCGGTCGCGGCGGACGGCGCCACGAGCGGAGGGGCGCTCTTCGTGACGGTTGGTGGGGTCGACGGCATGGCGATCGATTGCGCCGGCAACCTCTACGCGAGCTCCCACCAAGGGATCATGGTCTTCGATGACGTGGGCAAGCCGCTCGGCACCATCGCGGTGGGGCAAAAGCCCAGCAACGCGGCCTTCGGCGGAGCCGAGCGCAAGACGCTCTACATCACGACGTCCAATGCGCTGTATTCTGTCGCGCTGAACGTCCCTGGACTGCCCTAGGCGGTCGCGGACGACAGCACGCCTTCGCTATGACCATCAAGCTCGTAAGCTACAACGTCTTGGCTGACAGTTACATTCGACCAGACTGGTATCCGCACACTCCTAAAGAATGGCTCACGCCGGATCTTAGGCACCCCGCGCTGGTCGAAGAGATTGTCCGCATGAATGCGGACATCGTTGCCCTACAAGAGGTCGAGCGACCCGTGTTCAAGATCCTGGAGAAAAAGCTTGGCCCCCTCGACTACGAGAGTCGCTACGAGCCCAAAGGCCGCAACAAGCCTGATGGGTGTGCGATGTTTGTGCGAAGCTCGGTGTGCGCGGTCGAGTCGTGGCAACGACTTGACTACGCTGACTCGACCGGCGACAGCCCCGCAAGCGGCCATCTCGCTCAACTCGCCACGCTGAACTGGGACGGCCGAACGCTCGCCGTGGCCAACACCCACCTCAAGTGGGCGCCGCCAGACACCGCCCGCGGCGAACACCTCGGGGCGCGTCAACTCGACGAGCTGGCCGACCATTGCTCAGCGGCACACCACGACGGCTGGGTGGTTTCCGGTGACTACAATTGCACGCCCGACAGCGCTGTACTGAAGAAACTTCACAACGCGGGGTTCGTCGATGCGCACAACGGAAGCGATGCGCCCACCTGTAACGCCAACGGTGAAACGCGCAAGCTCGACCACATCTTCATCGCCGGAGCGCTGGTGGCCTCTCCGACGCCCATCGGTGCCATCCAAGCAGACACTCCTCTTCCTTCCGCAGAACATCCGTCCGACCACCTCCCTGTAGGGGTGCACTTGAGCTGGATCGCCGAGACGAGCTAAACCGCCGCCGCGCTCGTCGGGCCAACGCGCTACAGTGGTTTGACGACGTCGCAGGGACAGTCGATGTGGATCGACGCCGAGATGGTCTTCAGATCGTCGCAGGCGGTTCCGATCACCTCGAGCTCCGTCTCGCTCTTGAGCTTCCAGGAAGTGTTGTGCGGTAGGGATTTTTCGTCGAGCTCGACCGTGCAAAGGTGCCCCAGCTCGATGTCGACCTTGGCCTTGAGCTCGAACACGCAATCGCGCACGCCCATGATGATCCCGTGGATGTCCGTCTCGAGCTGGGTCTGATCGGCGGGCTGGTAGTAGGTCGCGTCCCCGCCGCTTGGCGCGTAGCTGCCGTTCTGGCCGCTGATCCCGCTGTTCTTGCAGGTGTAGATCCAGTTCTGGGTGGGCTCCTCGACCGCTTGCCCGTCGCCGGCGTTTGCAAGATCGCTGAGGTGTTTGGCGCCGACCTCGTTGCCGATCCCGATCACGATCGTCCCGATCCCCGCGTCATGGGCCGCTTGGATGGCGGTGATCGACTCGTCCTGTCCGCACTGCGGATCGGGGTGGCCGCAGGTGTCGGGCTCACCGTCCGTCGCCAACAGAATGTACTTCGGTCCCGGCTCGGCGACCTGCTCGAGGATCTCTGTCGCACGCAGCAGCGCCGGACCGGTCGGCGTCTCACCCTTGAAGTTCGGCTTGGTGCTGGCCTGGTCGTAGGCGCTCTGAATGGCGCTAAAATTGTCGAGCTTTGGCGGCACCTCGCTCATGATCGGGCAGGTGTTGTCGCTACCATTGTTGGTGTACGTCGCGAGCCCGAAACGCACCTCTCCGTCGAGCTGTTTCACGATCCCCGAGCCCGGATCGACGAGCGCGTCGTACAGCGGTTGCCAGCGGTCTTTGTTCGAGCCGTAGGCATTGTCGAACATGCTGCTCGATCGATCGATGAGCAGCATCACCGTCGGGATTTGCTTCTCGAACTCGACCGTGAGCTCGTTGCAGCCGCCACCTTTGCCGCTCGTAAAGTCGTCATTGCCGCCAGAGCTGATGGTGCTTGCCTGTCCGCCGCTGCCCGCTTGGTCGCCGAGCTTGATGTCGCTGCCCGTCGAACTGCAGGCGGTGATCCCCGCCGCCCAAGCGAGCACGCTGCATGTTGCGAATCCGATCCATCTCTTCGTCATTCGCGTCTCCTCGCGTTCAGTCGTTGCCGCGCTCGTCCAGATAGGCCGCTACCCAAGCAAAGGGCGCGTTCCAATTGATCGTGACCTCGTTGACCGACCAGGCCTCGATGTGGTCGACGAAACATTGCTGAGGTGCGCAGCCGCCAAGCCCGGACGCCTTGGCCCGTGGATCCTGGATGTCGGAGTTCGGTCCGCCCGACACGGCGCCCGGAGGGGCTTCGGGGTACTTTTGGTCGAGCTGCTGCGCCCAGAAACGGTGGTGGGGGTTTCGTAGCGGCCGCGTGCCGTAACCGGTCACGTACGATTGGGCCATTGGGTTTCGCCCGAGCAGGTAATCCATCCCTGCCGCCATGGCTTCGAGGTGCTTCTTGTTCCGCGAGAAATCGTAGGACAGCCCGAAGATGATCATGTTGTTGAGAACCAGCGAGTTGGATCCCCAGGGGTACTTCTTCGTGGCCGCGGCGGAGAGCGGTAGGCGGTAGCCTTCCTTTTCGATGATCGCCGCGTAGACATCCGCCGCCTTGCCGATCGCATCTCGGGCGCGCTTGCGCTCTTCGCCCGAGACCCCGCTCGGCACGACGGCCAGGCTGATCGTGCCCAGCGCGCGGGTGTCCTGCCAGGTCATCGCGCTCTGCGCCCCGCCCGACGCCGGCGACGGCACCGTGAAGGCGAGCTTCGATCCGAGCACCGCCTCGCGGTACACCTCGTCACCCGTCGTCACGTACAGCTCCGCGGCCGCCCAATAAAACTCGTCCGCGGCGCTCTTGTCGTCGTAGGGCCCGCCGCCCACGTTGTCCGTCGAGGGAGGCAGCTTGTCCGGGTTTTCCTTGGCGGCCTGCCAGGCTCGCTTGGCGGCCGTCAGGCAACGGCTCGCAAAGGCGGGATCGATCTCGCGCCAAATCCTGGCCGCCTGCGCCGCGTTGGCGGCGAGGTTGAGCGTCGCGGTCGTGCTCGGCGCGTGCAGATGACGGGGCGTCTTGTCCTCGTGCGCCATGAGCGGCAGCCCGGTCCACTTGTCGCCGTGCACCTTGTGGTGCGCCATGCCCGCGAACGGTTTGCCTTGTGGCACCTGCATGCGCAAGAAAAGCTCGAGTCCCCAGCGCGCCTCATCGAGCAGATCGGACACGCCGTTGCCGCTCTCCGGGATGTTCAGCGAGCGATCCCCGAGCGAGTCGAGCGAGCGACCGAGGTGCTGCGTGCGCTCGTGCAGGTTCAGCAGCGTCCACACGCTGATCCCACCGTTGACCACATACTTTCCGTGATCGCCGGCGTCGTACCAGCCGCCCGACACGTCGAGCGTGTAGTTGCACTTCAGCTCGTCGAGGCAACGCATGCTCTTGTCGGCGAGGTGCCCCGCGGGGCGCGCCCACTTCTTGTCGCCCGCGAAGGGCATCACGATCTTCAGGCCGCTTCGGTTGTGATAAAAATAGCGGAGCGCGTCGACCTTCATTTGCGCGTAGAGCTTGTCGCCCACCGCAAAGGCGTCGCTCGTCTCTTCGCCCACCCGCAGGCGGTAGCCCTCGCCTGGCGTCTTGAAAGACGAAAAATCGATCCAGTGCAAATGATCCCCCGAGGCGAGATCGTCGCCGAAGACGCTCGTCGTGCCTTCACCCACCACCTGCTTGTCCGCGTCGAGAAGCTGCCAGCCGAGCGGTGACGTCGAGGCGTGCTCCACGGACGCGAGCTTGCTTCGCCCGGGAAAGTAGCCGACCTGGTTGAGGCGAATGCGCGGCGCCTTCGCGCGGCGGTAGGGCTTGTGTTTGGGGTCATCGAGCGCCACCTCGTCGATGCACACCTCGGTTGGCTCACCCTCCGTGGCGAGCGGCCCGCCGGCATGAAACGTCAGCTCGGCCGTCTTGTCGTCGCCACCGCGCATCAAGAAGTGCCCGCTGAAGGTCTTTGGCTCGGGTCCGATCTCGACCTGCGCCGCCCAGTACTCGGTGTACGGCGGTCCCACCATGCCCACCTTCGGTCGAAGCTGGGTCTTGCGGTTGGCGCGCGCCGTGAAGCTGACGCGGTACTTGCGGCCTTCGATCAGCGGAAGGTGGCGGTGCCTGAGCTGCGCGTCGTAGCTGTTGTAGCCGCGCTCATCGATCTGCAGGCACAGGGCGCCGTCCTTCACGGCCGCCGTGCCGCGGGCCGGCGGCATCAGGCTCACCATCCACGGATCGCGCGAGCCGTCGTCGAACTGCCCATTGGCCAAGAGGTTGCGGTCCCCTTCGATCACCGGCGGCTCGCCGTCGTCGACCGCTGGCGCTTCGCTCGCCGCGTCAGGCGCTTCCTTGGGTGTGTTGGTGACGGTCGCGCTGCAGGCCGCGAGCAGGATGGTGGCGAGCCCCAGGCTCGAGCGCTGGAGGAAGGGCCGGGCGTGGATGGCTCGTCTCGTCACGGTTCGTCCTCTCGTTGCTCGCTCCCTCACGGAGCGCATCCGACGAAGCTGACGTCGTCGATCCAGATGTCGTAGGCAGCGCCTTGTTGGTTGATCTGCCACTGCAGGCCGTAGATCGAGCGGGCGTCCACGGCGGCCGGTCGCGGCGTGCCCCAGCCGGGGAGCTGCTGCATCTTGGCGAAGGGGATGACGAACTGTTGCCACTGCTCGGTGAGGGCCAAGTCTGTGCCAAAGTCGTTGAAGCACTCGCTGCAGCGCTTGGCCTCCGGGTTCGTGTTTCCGTCCGGTACCTTCAAGCGTACGTTGCCGGCCGATCCTTGGCTGCGCCGCGCGTAAAACGACACGCCCGAGTGCGCGCTCGCGTCGTACGGTCCTTTCGGATCGATGAAGTTGATCCCGAATCCCGCGTACACGAGATCGCCCCGCGCGATGGTTCCCTCGAAACGCGCGGCGTAGGCCGATCCGTTCGAGCCGCCCTCCGCCATCGAGAAGGTACCGCCGCGCTTGCCTGCTGTCGGCGTCACGGTGGTCCCCACGTCGTCGGTGAAGGTGTACATGTAGCCGTTTCGTCCCTTGTGCCGGATCACTTGATTGTCGTGATCTTCACCGTCCTCGATCACCACCTCACGTGAGCAGATCGGACCGGCCGGGCTGCCGGGCGCTTCGCTGGTCGCGAAAGCCTGACAGCCGGCCGTTGAGGCCGCACACAACAAGAGGACGAAGCGAGGCAGCATCGCGGGCCAGGATCCCTAGTAGAAGCCGATTTGATCGACCTCGAAATCGAAGTCTGTCGCTTTCGCTACCTGGAACTGGATGCCGACGAGCGCGGTTGCATCAAAATCGGCGGCTGTGCCCCAGCCCTCTTGGTACATGTCCGCGAAGGGGATGACGAATTGTTTCCAGTCGCTCGACAGTGCGACGACCTTGCCGTGGGCGTCGCTGCACTCCATCTCGCAGGTGCCGCCTTCGGCGGTCGGCGTGACGCCCGTCGTGAGAAGCTTGAAGCGGACCGGTGTCGTGCCTTTAGCGTAGAAAGCGATGCCCGTGTGCTTGCTGCCGTCGTGCTTTTCCTTGATCCCGGCGCCGCCCATGCCGTCGCCCATGTTGTTCAAGTCGAAGCCCATGCCCGCTCCCCACTCGACGAAGCCGCTGCCAGCCGTTTGCGCCGAGTAGCTGCTGCCGCTCGGCCCACCGTCGGTTGGTGCAAACTCTCCGCTCGCGGCCGGCGATTGCACGCCGCCATCCGTCTCATCATTGTAGGTGTACCAGGCGCCGATCCGCCCGCCATTGGCGAGGATTGACGAATCGCCGTCCTCGAGGTCGTCGATCATGTCGGCGATGGTCACGCCGCCGCCGCTGCCTCCGCCAGTTCCGGCGCCGCTTCCGCTGCCGTTTCCGCTGCCGCTTCCGGTGCCGTTTCCGCTGCCGCTTCCGGTGCCGCTGCCGCCGGTGCCCGCGCTGGTGGAGCCGTCGTCTTCGACTACGTCGGAGCCGGAGCCGGCGTCACAGCCGAGGGCAGCCACGGAGGCTGCGGAAATCAATGCGATGAAGGTGTATCCGTATTTGCTGTTCATCAAATCCAAACCTTGTCTGTGGGCTTTGTGCCATTGCCCGGCCAACGCCGCGCAGGTTGCGTGGGCTCTGTAAAGCATGGGCCGTGCCAGCCGACGCTGGAGCGTCAAGTGATGGAAATGACGTGTCGCAGGCCCGCCATCTCGATCAGGATCGGATCGATCCGTTCCGCTGCGGGATCTGCGCGTTCCGCCTTTGGGCTCCGGCCGTCACTTGGAGAGAGCGGCCTTGACGACCTGACCCGCGGCGCTCGGCGTACCGGCCCAGTTGTCGATGAGCGCCGGGAACTGGCAACCGCCCGGGAACCAGGCCCACCCCGTCCAGGAGACGCCGCGCGCCGCGGCGTAGTCGATGACCTGCTGGTTCCAGCTCCCGGAGCAGTTGGCGGAGCTGCCAAACTCCGTCACGATCACCGGATCGGTCGCGGTCAAGAAACCCCAGTCCTGGTCCCACACGCTGGGCTGCTTGTCGCCGTAGTCGTAGACGTGGCTCGCGTAGACGATGTTGTAGCCTTGGATGCGGTGCGCGGGCACGCCCGACAGATCGTAGGCCCAGCGCAAACCACCGATGATCACGAGGTTGTCAGCGCCTGTCGCGCGAACGGTGTCATAGAGCTCTTGCATGCCGACGACCTGGAAGCCGTCGCCGCTGTCGCCCCCGTTTTGCCAAACCTCCCAGGGGATATCGCGCGGCTCGTTGTAAAGCTCATACTGGACGCGACCGTCGTCCTTGTAGCGGGTCGCCACGCTCTGCCAAAAGGTGATCGAATGGGTGTCGGCCATGCGCTGCTGATCGGGCGTGTTGGCGAAGTTGCCCTTGTCCGTCCAGTGCAGATCCAGGATGACGTCGAGCCCGGCGTCCTCGGCCCACTGCACGTTCTGATCGACCGTGGCCTTGTATCCTGGCGCGTACACGCTCGAGCCCTCGAGCCAAAATCCCTGGTTCAGGGCGATGCGCACGACGTTGAATCCCCAGCTCGCCATCGCCTGGTAATCCCCTGGCGACAGCTGTTCGCCCTTGGGGTTCCACTCGAGCGAGGGTCGCGCCACCCCCCGAAACACATGGGGTGTTCCGCTCTCGTGAAAGATGGTGTTGCCCTGCGTGTAGTAGCCGTCCGGCGCGGTGGGTCCGGCGGTTCCGCCCGTGCTCGTGCTCCCCGTCGCCCCGTTGCTTGCGGCGTTCGTGGTGCCGTTGCCGGAGTTCTCTCCGCTCCCCGCGCTCGCCGCGGTGTTGCCCCCTTGGCCATCCGAGGTGCTCCCATCGCCGCCGTTGCCGATCAAGGGGTCGGAGTTCCAGCATGCGCACACTGCGATGAGGCCTAGGGCGAGCCAGGATCGCATCTTCGGATGGGTTGGGATGGCTGGTTTCGCTGCGATCATGGCCCCGTTCTAAGCAAGGGCCGTTCCGGATCGATGCGATCCGGTTTGCAGGGAGTGGTCACACCTGCTCCGCAAGTTCGGATCCGTGTGATCCGGAGCCGATGTGGAATCGACGGCGGAATGGCTGGAAGCGGCAGAAAAGATTGCCCGCGACCCACCGACAAAGTTGTGCACGCTTCTTGCAACCGCCAGGCTCAACGATGATTCGTCGCTTTTTCTTTTCGGTTGCCTGGGTTGCCTTGCTGCTCAGCATGTGCGCGTGTGGCCAAACGCGTCGCGAGCCGCCGCCGGGGGTGATGACGCTCGTCAAGGAGCAGCAAGCGTCGTGGGTGCGCAACTTCAATCCCCTGCTCGCTCCCGATCTCGTGCGTTATCCGACCACTGGCGGGATCTACGAGCCGATGTTCATCTACAACGCGATGAGCGGCGAGTACGTGCCGTGGCTCGCGACGGCCTACCGCTTCAGCGAGGACAAGCTCACGCTGCACTTCGACGTACGGCAAAACGTGCGCTGGTCTGACGGCAAGGCGATGACCGCCGGCGACGTCAGGTTCACCTTCGAGCTGCTCCGCAAACACAAGGCCCTCGATCTGAACGGGGTGTGGCGCTTCATCCACGAGGTCGAGGCGACCGATGACCACAGCGTGGTGTTTCGTTTCTCCCGCCCTTACGTGCCGGGCCTGATCTTCCTCGCGCATCAACCGATTGTGCCCGCCCACGTCTGGCGCGATATCACCGATCCCGTCTCGTTTGCCAACCCCACGCCGGTGGCGACGGGCCCCTTTACCGAGGTGCTGAGCTTCAAGAACCAGATCTACGAGCTCGGCAAGAACCCGCACTACTGGCAGCCCGGCAAACCGGCCATCAAGGTGCTGCGTTTTCCCGCCTATCCGAGCAACGATCAGGTCAACCTCGCCTTGATGCATGGCGAGCTCGACTGGGCCGGCAGCTTCGTGCCCGCGATCGAACGCATCTTCGTGGGGCGCAATCCCAAGCATCACGGCTACTGGTTTCCCCTCGTGGCCGGTACGGTGATGCTTTACCCGAACTTGACGAAAGCACCGCTGGACGACATTCGCGTGCGCAAGGCGATCAGCATGGCCATTGATCGCGAGCGCATCGTGAAGGTGGCGATGTATGGCTACACCCGCCCGGCCGACGTGACGGGGCTTCATGATGGCTACAAGCTGTGGCGTGACGAGGCGATCGTGAAAAAATATCGCTGGACCACCTACGACCGCCCGCGGGCGGAGGCCTTGCTCGACGAGGCGGGCTTCGTCAAGGGCGCGGACGGTCAGCGTCGGGGTCCGAACGGCAAGGTGCTCGAGCTGGAGATCGGGACCGTCACCGGTTGGTCCGATTGGGTGCGCGCGGCTCAGATCATCAGCCGCTCCCTCCAGGCGATCGGGATCGACGCGAGCATATCGACCTACGCTTTTAGTGCCTGGTTCGACCGTCTTCAGCGGGCCGAATTCGATCTCTCGTTGGGATGGACGGTCGAGGGGGCGAGCCCCTACGCGTTTTATCGCAACCTGATGGGGAGTGGGACGCGCAAGCCGGCGGGCGAGGCGGCGGCGAGCAATTGGCACCGCTTCTCCAGCGTACGAGCGGACGAACTGCTCGAGAGCTTCGAGCGCACGACCGACGCGGCCGAGCAGAAGCGCATGGCGAGCGAACTGCAGGCGGTGTTCGCGCGCGAGGTGCCGGCCATCCCGCTGTTCTTGAGTCCGGCTTGGGGCGAGTACAACACGAAGCGCTTCACCGGCTTTCCTACCAAGGACGATCCCTACGCGAAGCTCTCCCCGAACCAGATCCCGGAGAACCTTCTCGTGCTCACCCGCCTGCAGCCTAGGAGGTCGACACCATGAGCGCCTGGCGATACGCCTTGCGTCGGCTCGGCTTCTACCTCATCGCGGCGTGGGCGGCGTTGACCCTCAACTTCTTCATCCCCCGCATGATGCCCGGTGATCCAGCGACCTCGATGTTCGCCCGCTTCAAGGGCAAGCTGCAGCCGGAAGCCCTGGACGCCTTGCGCGAGGCCTTCGGTTTGGTAGAGGGCCCGCTGTGGGAGCAGTACCTGATGTATCTGAAGCACGTGGCGCAAGGCGAGTTCGGCATCTCGGTGGCCTACTTCCCGGCGCCGGTCGAGAGCGTCATCTTGACGGGCATGGGGTGGACTTTGCTTCTCGCGGGCATGGCCGTCGTGATCAGCTTTACGCTCGGAACCGTGCTCGGCGCGCTCGCGGCCTGGAAACGACGCACGTGGATCGACGGCATCTTGCCGCCAGCTTTCGTCTTGCTCGGCGCCTTCCCCTACTTCTGGTTGGCGATGGTCGCGCTCTATGTCTTCGGCTTCGTGCTCGGTGTTGCGCCGCTGCGCCACGCCTATGACGACACGCTCGATCCTGGTTTTACCTGGGCCTTCATCTCGAGCGTCGTGCAGCACGCGATACTTCCCGCCCTCACGATTGTGGCCGCGACGGTAGGCGGGTGGCTGCTCAGTATGCGCAACACGATGATCGGCGTGCTGGGCGAGGACTACGTCACGGTGGCGCAGGCGAAGGGCCTGTCACGCGCGCGGGTGTTCTTCCGCTATGCGGTTCGCAACGCGCTGCTTCCCAACGTGACCGGATTCGGCATGGCGCTGGGCTTCGTCATCAGCGGCTCCTTGTTGACCGAGATCGTCTTCTCCTATCCCGGACAGGGCTACCTTCTGATCCAGGCCGTGCGCACCCAGGACTATCCGCTGATGCAGGGCTTGTTCCTGATGATAACCTTGGCGGTTCTCGCGGCGAACTGGTTCGTCGATCTGGCGTACATGTGGCTCGATCCACGCACTGGAAGCGAGGTGGGCGCATGATGAAGAAGATCTGGCGAGACAAGAAGGCTCGGGTTGGCGTGATCATCCTGGGCGTGTTCGCCTTCTTGGCGCTCCTCGGTCCGTGGCTCGTCGTGGATCCAAGCGATATGGTTGCCACTCCGCTGCAGCCTCCGCACGTCGCGCATCTCTTTGGGACGACGGGTCAAGGTCAGGACGTCTTTGCCCAGACCGTGGTCGGGACCCGGACCACCCTGGTGGTCGGTTTCATCGTGGGGATCGTGGTGACCGGATTCGGCGCGCTCGTCGGGGCGGCCGCGGGTTATTTCGGCGGCTGGATCGACGATCTGTTGAGCCTTCTCATCAACGTGTTTCTCGTCATTCCCGGGTTGCCGCTCGCGGTGGTCATCGCCGCGTACTTGCCCGCGGGTCCGACGACCATCGCGCTCGTGCTCATCTTTACGGGCTGGGCTTGGAACGCGAGGGTGTTGCGCGCGCAGACACTCGCCTTGCGGCAAAAAGACTTCGTCCTGGCGGCCATCATCAGCGGCGAGCGTCACATCACGATCATCTGTCGCGAGATCCTGCCCAACATGTCTTCGCTCATCGTGTCGTGTTTCATCGGCGCGACCGTGTACGCCATCGGCGCGCAGGTGGGGCTCGAGTTCCTCGGCTTGGGCGACGTGAGCGTCGTCACCTGGGGGACCAACCTGTACTGGGCGAGCAACGACGCCGCGCTGCTCACGGGTTCGTGGTGGACTTTCGTGCCTACTGGCTTCTGCGTCGCCATGGTTGGCTTTGCTCTGGTGATGATCAACAACGCGATCGACGAGATCTCCAATCCGCGTCTCCAGTCCGAGCACACCTGGGCTACGGTCCTGGGCCGGGCCGGTCTCCGCTTCGACCGCCGCGCGACGGCTGTCATGAGGAGCCATGGTTGAGCCCCTGTTAGAGGTCGAGAATTTGCGCGTGGAGTTTTTCACGCCGTCCGGGCCCTTGTGCGCGGTCGATGACGTGTCATTCACCATCGGTCGCGGCGAGATCGTCGGTCTGGCGGGCGAATCGGGCAGCGGCAAGTCGACGATCGCGCAAGCGATCTTGCGCATCCTGCAGCCCCCCGCGATCATCACGGGCGGGGCGGTGCGTTTCGAGGGCGAGGATCTGCTCGGGATGAGCTCGGCGGAGCTCGATCGCGTGCGCTGGAGCCAGCTCGCGCTCGTGTTTCAGAGCGCGATGAACGCGCTGAGCCCGGTGATGAGGATCGGTGAGCAAATCGCGGACGTCGTCGTGGCGCATGGCCAAGGCACGTGGGCCGAGGCGCTCGAGCGGGCCGCCGACATGTTGACCCTGGTCGGCATCGACCGCGACCGTCTGCGCAGTTACCCGCATGAGCTGAGTGGCGGCATGCGGCAGCGCGTCATGATCGCCGTCGCCCTGGTGCTGAAGCCCAAGTTGCTCATGATGGATGAGCCCACGACGGCCCTCGATGTCGTCGTGCAGAAGGAGATCCTCGCCCAGATCCGCGAGCTGAAAGACGAGCTGGGCTTCTCGGTCCTGTTCATCACTCACGATCTCCCGCTCATGCTCGAGCTGACCGACCGCCTCGCCATCCTCTACGGAGGTCGCCTCGCCGAGATGGCGCCTACGAGCGAGCTCATCGCCGACGCGCAGCATCCGTACACGCGTGGCCTGCTCGCCTCCTCTCCGGCGCTCTTTGGTCCTCGCTCCGAGCTGAGCGGCATCGCCGGCTCACCACCGAATTTGGGGTCGCTGCCGAGCGGTTGCCGCTTTCACCCCCGCTGCGGCGAGGTGATCGACCGTTGTCGTGACGAATCGCCGGAGCTGCTCGCCTTGGGGACCGCGCCCCGCGTGAGTCCGCATCTCGCGGCCTGCCATCTGTTAGGAGCCGCGTCATGAGCGAATCATCGCGTCCGCTGCTCGAGGTGCGAGGCCTGTGCAAGGATTTCTCAGAGGCTGATGGCCTGTTTCGTCGCAGGTCGCGGCGCGTCTTGCACGACGTGTCTTTTTCGGTGGGGCGTGGCGAGATCGTAGCGCTCGTCGGCGAGTCGGGAAGCGGAAAGAGCACCGTGGCGCGCTTGGTGGCGCGGCTCATTGCGGCCACCGAGGGCGAGATCGTGTTTGATGGCGTCGACGTACGCAAGAGTGAGCCTCGCCGCGCCAGCTTGGTCTACCGCAAGCGGGTGCAGATGATCTTTCAAGATCCCTTCGGCTCGCTCAACCCTGCGCACGACATCGCCTACCACATCGAGCGCCCCTTGCTGCGGCATGGCTTGGCCAAGCGAGGCGCCGATCTCGAGGCGAAAGTTCACGAGCTGCTCGAGTCCGTGGGCCTCAGCCCCGCCGCCGACGTCTGCTCCAAGCGACCGGATGAGCTGTCCGGTGGGCAGCGTCAACGGGTCGCCATCGCGCGCGCGCTGGCCGTTCAACCCGAGCTGATGATCGCGGACGAGCCGACGAGCATGCTCGACGTGTCCTTGCGGATCGGCGTGCTCAACCTCATGCAGAACTTGCGGCGCGATCACGGGGTATCGATGCTGCTCATCACCCATGACCTCGCGAGCGCGCGCTACCTCGCGGATCGGATCATGGTGATGAAGGATGGCAAGATCGTCGAGCAAGGGCCGAGCGACGAACTGCTCAACGATCCTCAACATCCTTACACGCAGCGGCTGCTCGCTGCGGTACCTGGTGGCCGTTCGCCCGGGCCCGAAGCGTCCTCGAGTGAACCGCCGGATGGCGCCACCGTCGCAGGAACTGGGAGCGAGCCTGCGCCACCAGCCCCGACCAGCCAACCCTCTCATTTGGAGACGTCCACATGCCCGACCTAATCTTTCCACCCGGATTTGTATGGGGAGCGGCGACGTCGGCCTACCAGATCGAGGGCGCGGCCCAAGAAGATGGTCGCGGCGAGTCGATCTGGGATCGCTTTTGCAACACGCCGGGCAAGGTGAAGGACGGAAGCAGCGGCGACGTGGCGTGTGACCACTACCATCGCTGGCCTGAAGACATTGCGCTCATGAAGAAGCTCGGTCTGCAGGCCTATCGCTTCAGTGTGGCCTGGCCCCGGATCATCCCGGATGGACGGGGCGTGGTGAACGAGGCTGGGCTCGACCACTACGATCGCTTCGTGGATGCCCTCCTGGCGGCGGACATTGAGCCTTTCCTTACCCTCTATCATTGGGATCTGCCCCAGCCGATCGAGGACCGAGGAGGCTGGACCGAGCGATGCACCGCTGAGGCCTTCGTGGAATACGCTGAAGCCGTCAGCCGGCGGCTTGGCGATCGCGTGGAGAACTGGATCACGCACAACGAGCCCTGGTGCGCATCGATGCTTGGCTACCAGACGGGGCATCACGCACCGGGCATTCGGGACTTTTCCGCGGCGCTGCGGGCCAGTCACCACCTTCTGTTGTCCCACGGCATGAGCGTCCCGGTGATCCGGGCGAACTCGCGCAATGCCGAGGTTGGAATCACGCTGAACCTCGTGCCGGCGGTCGCGGCATCGGATAGCGAGGCGGATCGGGATGCCTGCCGGCACTTTGATGGCTACTTCAACCGTTGGTTTCTCGATCCGGTGTTCGGCCGCCATTACCCCGCGGATATGGTCCGCGACTACGTCGACGCTGGGCACTTGCCCCCGGAGGGACTGAGTTTCGTCAGGCCGGCCGATCTCGACATGATCGCAACCACGACCGATTTCATTGGCATCAACTATTACAACCGGGAAGTCGTGCGCAGCGAGAAGATCCCCGAAGCGGAAAACAAGCCGCGCAAGGTATTCGTCGCCCCAGAGTCGGAGCACACCGACATTGGATGGGAAGTGCATCCCGACGGTCTTCGGGAGATCCTCATTCGCGTCGATCAGACCTATCAGCCGGGCAAGATCTACGTCACGGAAAACGGCGCGAGTTACGGCACCCGGCCCGACTCGACCGGAGAGGTGCACGATGTTCGGCGCATACAGTACCTGCGCGAGCACCTCGCAGCGGCACATCACGCCATCGATGCAGGCGTCCCGCTCGCGGGCTACTTTGCTTGGTCGCTGCTCGACAACTTCGAGTGGGCATTTGGCTACGCGCAGCGTTTTGGTATCACTTGGGTCGATTATCAGACCCAGCAACGGATCCCGAAAGACAGTGCGCTGTGGTATCGGGACACGATCTTGCAGAATGGGGTCGAGAGCGAAGCGCTCAAGGCAACCGCCTAGCGAAGGCGGGACAAAACGTCACTTGAGTAGGGCGAGGGCCGCTTCGGTGGTGATCCGGCTCACCTGCGACAGAATACTCGCTGCGATCCTCTGCAGGACTTGCGCACGAGCAAAGTTCGAGGTGGAGACCGCGAAGTCGGCGTCTTCGATTCGTGACTGAGCAGCCTTCTCGTTGAGATTCATCGTGGCGTTTCCTTCGTGCATTTGATGCAAGCGGTTGATTTCTGCGCCGTACACGGTTCGAAACTTGGACACTTGGGCTTGGGCACTATCGACCGAGTCCATGGTGTTGCGCGCATCTGCCTGCGACGTGACCAGGAGGTTCTCGATCTTCAAGCCCGAGGCGGTCGCGTCCACCGACACGCTCGTCTGAAAGCGGTCGGTGCTCTTGACTCCGACGTGGGCGGTAAACTTCTGGGGCCCTGTGATGAGGCTTTGAGAGATCGCGGTGAGCGCCGCGGGGATCCCGGAGCCTTGGTTGTTGCCCTTGCTCTGCAAGGTGCCGCCGGTCGTCTGGACGATGGTCGAGAAGAAGCCGAACCTGCTGGATGGCACGATGGCATGAATGACGACATTCTCTTTGGCCAGTTTGTCTGCGACCTCCTGTTGGGTCATCCCACCTAACAAGTCGAGTTCGCGACCGGTGTCACTGATGTAGACGATGTGCCGAACCTCCTTGGTTCGCCAACCGAAACGATCCGGATCGTTCTCTCCCGGAAAGTCGTCCGCGCCCGATGCGTTGAGCAGGGCCGACCACGGATCGACCGGCGAGGCATTGGTGAGCGGTAGGCTCTGAAGCTCGCCTTTGAAGTCGCCTTGGCCGAGGTTGAGAATGCGCCGGACGCCGTCGAGATCATCGCCCCCCGTGTGAATGGGATTGTTCGTGCGCTTCGCGTCGGCCAGACCGAAGGCCACGTCGAGGCCCGCTGCGGTGAATTGGTCGTAAAAAGCGTCTGCGGCATTGCGAAGCGCTGTGATCTCGCCCCCCATGGACGCGGAGCTATCGACGATGAAGCCGATGTCCACCGGGGCCGATAAAGGAAAGAGCTTGGCGCCGAAGCGATTGGTGCGGGCAAGGTCGTTGATCTGATCGACCAGTTGATCGACCTCAAGCTGCACGAGCTTGCGGTCTCCGTTGGTCAGCACCGCGTCAGACGCCTGCATGGCCAGTTCGCGCAAACGGATGAGCGTATCGTGGATTTGGTCGAGGCCCGATTCGCCGACTTGCAGGGCACTGATAGCTTTGCTGATGTTCAGCTGGGCGGCGGAGCGGCTGCGTTGTCGCAACTCGATGCGCGAGGCGATCGCTTGGCCCGAGGCATCGTCCGCTGCTTCGTTGATCCGCTTGCCGGTGCTCAATTCTTCGATCGATTCACGTAGTTGTGCCGTGTGCTTGCTCAAATGACGCTGCACTTCGGCCTGCGTGCCCGCCGGATTGAGGGTGATCATCGATAACCTCTCGGCATCGTCAGGCGCACGTCACCCGTCGGTGCTGCGCCAGCACCTTGACACCACTTCCTTAAGTGCAGCTGAGGTAACGACGTTACGATGCGTAAATTCCAGGGGTTATTGATCTCGAAGACCATGTGGACATGGAAGCCCAACCCTTGGTGCGCAATAAATGTGCCGGTCAGTCGCCGGGACAGCTCACGCCCGTGCCGCCCAAGCCGCAGTACCCGCCCGGGTTCTTGGCGAGGTATTGCTGGTGATAGTCTTCGGCGTAATAAAATGTTGGCGCGTCGATGATCTCGGTTGTGATTTCGGCGAATCCACCGGCGCTGAGTCCGCGCTGGTAACGCTCGCGCGAGAGGTGTGCGAGCTTGGTTTGCTCGGCCGAGCAGCAGTAGATCCCGGAGCGGTATTGAGTGCCGGTGTCGTTGCCCTGCCCCATGCCTTGGGTGGGATTGTGCGCCTCCCAAAAGATGACGAGCAACGCGTCAAAGGAAACGCGCGATGGATCGAAGATGACGCGAACGACCTCGTTGTGCCCGGTCTGTCCCGAGCAGACCTCCTCGTAGGTGGGGTTCGGGGTGTGGCCTGCGGCGTAGCCGACCTGCGTCGAGAGCACCCCTTCGCATTCCCAGAATTTTCGCTCGGCACCCCAGAAACACCCTAGTCCGAACAGGGCGATAGCGAGCCCGTCGTCGAATGGCGGGGCCATAGCGGCGCCGGTGACAAAGTGTTTCTCCGCCACGGTCAGTGGCGTATCGCGACCTGCGAGGGCGGCTTGTGCGCTCGGAAGCTCGATCTTGGTCGTCTTGAAGAACATCGCCGCCCGCGATCAGCCCCCTTGTGGAAAGCCGCACACTCGGTACCCAGCCGGTAGCAGTGCGCTCGCTTTGCAGACCAGTTTGACCTGTCCTTGGTTGGTGTTCACCGTCGGACAATCATAGTTGTCGTCGCAAAGTTCGATATCGGGCCAGCCGCATTGTTGTTTGCAGGCCGTCTCGGCGTACCACGTGCCGACTCGCTGGTCGCTCAGGCGCCAGCCGCAACAAATTTCACCGTTGCTACAGTGACTGGGTAGCTGACATTCGATCCGCGTCTCCACCCCGGCATTGGTGTGCGCGGTCCTGCAACTGTCGCCATCGACGGGGCCGCTGACGCATTCGGCTTGGGGTGGGTCGTACCATTCTTGGTTGTCCCAGCAGCAGGCGTTGTCTCCACCCACCTGACAGCTCGTGTTGCCGCAGGCGAGCATGCCCGCCATCCCGGTGCCTGTGCTGGCAACGCTCGTGACGGAGCCGATCGTCGTGTCGCTACCGCCAGTGCCTACGCTCGCGCCGATAGTGATCTGCGCGCCCCCCCCATTGCCCGCAATCGTGGCGTCCGAGCCGCCCGCTCCCGCGGATTGGGCAGAAGTAGTGGGCACACCAAAGACTGACACGTCCGAGCCGCAGGCCGCTGTGAACAGCATGACGCTGGCTCCAAATAAGATATGGATCCGCATGAAATTTTCTCCTCAGTCGTGCCGCAGGCACGCGCATCCTGAGCCTGGACCAAAACGCGGCGTTGCGCCTTGAAAAACGGCCCCGAACGCCCCGACTAGGCCGTTTTTATTACGATAAGCGAATAAATTTATCAGCCGACTGAAAGCGGCGCCGTTCGGGCCTCTCTCAAGGGATGGCGGTTTCGGCCGTCCTGGGAGGTGATGGTCAGTTTTCGCGAGGTCCTGGACG
>JAPYTK010000027.1:0-6521 GCA_029941785.1 Polyangiaceae bacterium
ATCCAGGGTTCTAGATAGGCTCGCGGGCCGGATGAGGGTATGCTCAAGCGCAATGTTAGTTCGCGCGCTCGCCCTGGTCTCGTCCCTGTTGTTCATTTTGTGCTCCGCTTCGGCGCATGCCCAGGCTGCGCCCACGGCGGCAGACAAGTCGACGGCGAGGCAGTTGGCGATTGAAGGCAATGAGGCGCTCGGAGAAAAAGACTACGCCACAGCGGCTGACCGATACAGCCGAGCCGAGAAGCTCTATCACGCGCCGACCTTGTTGATCGGTTTGGCCCGATCCTACAATGGTTTAGGCAAGTTCGTGGAGGCCTATGAGGCTTACAATCGTGTGTTGCGCGAGCCTTTGGGCAGTGACGCCTCGAAGGCTTTCCGGAAGGCTCAAGAGGAAGCCAAGGCGGAGATTGGGCCCGTCGAGAAGAAGATAGCGCACGCTACCATTTCCGTCCTCGGCGCCGAGAATCCGACCGTCTTGCTCGACGGTGAGCCTCTCGACAACGCTGGCTTGGGCGTCAAGAGGCCCGTCAATCCTGGCGAGCACGAGGTCAAAGCGAGTGAGCGCGGCTATCTGGCTCAGTCCAAGTCATTCTCGATCGAATCGGGCGAATTGACCGAGATCACACTCGAGCTTCCCCCGGCACCGGATTCGGCGCTTCCGTCGGGCGGCATGAAGCCGATTCGGATCGGAGGCTTCGCAGCGCTGGGGATCGGCGCAGCTGGGCTCGTCGTCGGTGGCGTGACAGGGGGACTCGCTCTTGGGCAACACGGGGAGTTGACGGACGGCTGCCCCGGTAATGTGTGCCCGCCGGATCAGAGCGAGAACCTCGACAGTTTTCGGACCTTGGGCAGTGTCTCGACGGCTGGCTTCGTTGCTGGCGGCGTCCTGGCGGCCGTCGGCGCGACCTTGGTCATCTTGGGAGCGAGTGACGACGAGCCGGCGGCGGCGAGCTTCGACGCACGCGGTTTGCGCTTCCGCTTTTAGGGTCCGCAAAAAAGAGCCCGACACGCCGACGGGAGAGGAGTGTCGTCGGCGCATCGGGCTCGGGTCGGGTGGACTTGCTGCGGAGAGGTGAGCGTCAGGCTGTTGGAAGGAGAGCGTGCCTGCCGCTCGATGTGTGCCACTGGGTGATGGCCACATGAGTCTTGTTGCGGTCAGTTGGCGCTGGGATTGAAACGTCCACTGCCGTCTCGTCGCCCGTCGACGAACTTGCCGCGCGGTTTTCCTTTGCGACGTAGCTTTCGGCGGTAAAGGGGTTTCAGTTCCATGCGAAGTTCGCGGCGAACGGTCGTCGTGAGTCGGTGGATGCGCCGTGCTTCGCGGCCTGTGATGACCCCGTCCTTTTGTGCTTGGCCCACCGACTTTCGAAGTCGGCGTGCGCCTCGATTAAAGGTCTTCATGACCCTTCGACGGACCTTGGGTGTGACATGCGGTTGACCGAGTCCCTCACGCAATACCAGCTCGGTGCGACGGAGCTCGGCGGCGAGCTGAATCGCCAAGTTGTTGGGGCGACGATTGGCCTTGGCAGCGGGCCTCCGCGCTTTGGCGTACGGGGCGGCGGCTGCGACCGTCGAGGTCGACAAGATCAATGCGGCGGCGCAGAGCAGCAGCATGCGAGTCAGTGTGGTCATCGGAGTTGTCATGGGTGAGAGACAGAGCACGCATCGTGCCACGATCCCATCGGCGGCCAACTGTATGAAATTCGGCCGGCTGGTTGCGCCGTGGAAAACATATCTGCGGCCTTCGTGTCGCACCTGGCCCACCGAGGTGCGACAAGAATGCCGCAGGCGGATATCGGGGAGCCTAACGCGGCGGTGGCGTTGCAAAACGGCCAGGGAAGGGATCGGCAGCGTGTCGCCGGTGCGCATCGTCTCGCCACGTTGGCCAATCGAAGGGTGAATCACCATTCTCGTGAAACAGTGCGAGGCCGATCACGCCGACGTGGCGCGATGAACCTGACTTGCGGGCGGCGTAGCTCTCTTCGACCGCGCCGAAGCGAAAGGTTGCGACCGAGCGCATGCTGCGCCTGAAGCCATCGATGACCACCGAGCCGTAGGGTGCGAGGAGGTAGCCCCGTTTGTCGAAGGTGGCGTCGTTCCCGTCGATCACATCGAGTCCATCGACCGAGACAACCGCTTCGACGCGCGCAGGGGAGTGATTGCGCACGACGATACGGTAACGCTGGCCCGCCCGTCCTTGCACATAACGCCGGCCGCTCATCTCGGACGCGGGCAATGCCCCGCCGTGAGCGCTCTGAATGCTCAGGTCGAAGCGGCCGCCAGCGAGAGGGAAGGAGCGCTGGCGTCGCCATCGGTTTCCACGCGCCATCTCATCGAGTCCAGAGCCGTCATTGTAAAAGACCCTGGTCCTCGAGAAGGGGCTCTGCGGCGCCGCTCGCTCAAATGGCGCCGTGTTGACGCGGGAATATCGAGCCTCGCCGAAGCGCGTACCGAGGCCGGGCCGCCGCCTGGGCGTGCGCGACGCGTAGTCGTCCTCGTAGGCGCGAGACGATGCTTGGGCCGGGGCGGCACGTCTCTCGCCGACGACAGGCTCGCCCTCATGAGCATCGGGTTCACCCTCGTAGACGGGGCCGTCATGGCCCGGCGTGACCGGGGCAGTGTAAGGGGGGCCCCCGCAGGCGCTGAGGAGCAGCGCGAACAGGAACACGAGGCACGGGGACTTGGGCATCATCACAGGTTCTCCTTTGGCAGGAAAACGCGTGATGCCCGTCGGGCTTACAGTCGACCGCGAAAAAGAGCCACGTTTCAGTGGTCCCGGCGTGATTCGGCTTCCATCATCAGAGCGATGAGTTGGTTCTCGAGTCCTGCGTGATCCTCGCCGACGTCAGACACCCGCAACAAGCCCGCCTGGACGTCCCGCGCCAAATCGTCATAACTCTGGGGATCGGTGGCGTAGATGCGCTCGGGGACAACAATGACGAGCGGTTTCATCGTAGCCGCAGTGTTCGTGGCGTCGGCGACCGTGCATTCTGCCAGCAGCACTTGCGCGGTAAGCGCGGCCTTCGCCACGGCTCGCAGCAGGGTTTCGTCGCCGGCGATCACCAGCGCCAGCGGCACATCTTGACGTTTGTATGTAGGAGTATCCGAGTTGCTCACTGCACGTTCTCTTTAGGCAGGTGAATAGTTGGAGAGGGCGTCGACGAAGCGCTTGAGTTTGTCGTGCCCGTGTTGTTCGGTCACAGCTACGAGAAGCTGGTCTCGGCGATCGGGGTCGATGCGGCCCAAATCGAAGCCGGCGATGATCTCTTGGTCGCTGAGTGTCGCCACGACGGCACTGGCGTCGCCCCCTCGCACACGCACGACGAACTCGTTGAAGGTGGGCGCTGCGCTGACGAGCGAATAACCGTCGAGCTTGGCGATGGCGGTCTTCAGATACTCGGCCTTGGAGAGGCAGCGTTCGGCGGCGTCGACGAAACCTTGCTTCCCGAGCATGGACATCTTGATCGTGAGGGCGGTGGCGCACAGGCCGCTGTTCGTGCAGATGTTGCTCGTGGCCCGTTCGCGTCGAATATGTTGTTCCCGGGTTGAAAGCGTGAGCACGAAGCCCCGCTGGCCATCCTCGTCGACCGTTTCGCCACACAAGCGCCCTGGCATTTGTTGGAGGACCTTGCGATCGCCACGGCAAGCGAAGAGACCGACTCCGGGGCCCCCATATTGAGGTGGCAGGCCGAGAGCCTGTCCTTCCGCCACTGCGATGTCGGCGCCGATGTCACCGGGCGAGGCGATGACGGCGAGGGCGAAAGGATCGGGTGTGACCGTGATCAAGAGTGCGCCAACTTTGTGGGCGGCCTCGGCGACGGGCCGCAGATCCGCCACCGTGCCAAAGAAGGTCGGGTAACTGACGACGACGCATGCTGTTTCCTCGTCGATCGCGTTGATGAGCGCAGCTACGTCGCTGCAAAGATCCTGACCCACTTCGACGGTCTGCAGCGAATCCAACCCGCCTTCGAGTCGGCAGGTGAGCGTCTGAATGGTTTCCCGAAACTGCGGGTGCAGACACTTGCTCACCACGATGTGGTTACGCTTCGTCAAGCGGCGGGCCATCAGTGCGGCCTCCGCGGCGGCCGTCGATCCGTCGTACATCGACGCGTTCGCGACGGGCAACCCCAGGATTTCGCTGACGA
The DNA here is from genome assembly GCA_029941785.1 of Polyangiaceae bacterium. Taxonomy (GTDB): domain Bacteria; phylum Myxococcota_A; class Polyangia; order Polyangiales; family Polyangiaceae; genus JAPYTK01. Next base: position 4,143 of record JAPYTK010000027.1, read on the forward strand.
TGGTCTGAAACTCGAAGATGATTTGCAGGGTCCCCTGCGCGACCTCCGGTTGATAAGGCGTGTAGGCCGTGTAGATCTCGCTGCGCAACAAGAGCTGGTCGGCGGCCACCGGAAACCAGTGGTCATAGGCTCCCGCGCCGAGAAAGCTGAGGAAGCCTGCACCGCGGTTTCGCGTCGCCAAATCCGTGATGTGCGTCATCAGCCGCCCTTCGTCGAGGGCCTCGCCTAGGTCGAGTGCTGGGGCTTTCGATTCGTCAGCGATAGTGGCGAACAAATCGTCGAGCGACGCCAGCCCGACACTGTCGAGCATCGCGGCGATCTCATCGGGCGTGTGTGGAATATACCGCATGGCGATCTCGCCTCAGTTGGAATCGTCGAGGAGCTTCTCGTAGGCGGCGGTGTCGAGCAAGGACTCGAGCTGGCTCTTGTCGCTCGGCTCGATGGCGATCAGCCAACCTTCCCCGTAGCAGTCGTCGTTCACACGTTCGGGCTCTTCTTCGAGCTCTGCGTTGATGCGAACGAGCTTGCCCGAGATGGGAGCGAACAGATCGGCGAGAGTCTTCACGCTCTCGACAGTGCCAAAAGCCTTGCCCGTCTCGATTTCGTCGCCTTCCGCGAGATCGATGTTGACCAAGGTGATGTCGCCGAGCTGATCGACGGCAAAAGCCGTGATGCCAATGACAATGGCCTTTCCGTCATCGAGAGCCCATTCGTGGTCACTCGTGTATCGGCGATCGTCCCTGATTTCATGGTTGCTCATGATTGACTTTCTCGTTTGTAGAAGGGCGTCTGGACGACCACCGCTTCGATTTGGCGCCCACGGCAATCCACGAGAAGCGCGGAGCCGATTTCACTGTGCGAGAGGGGGACGTACCCCAATCCGATACTCTTCCCGAGGGTGGGGGCCGGGCTTCCGCTGGTGCAATGTCCGATGGCTTGCCCCGACGCGTCGAGTAGGGGGTAGTCGTGTCGTGCGATCCCGCGCCCCACCATCTCGAATCCGACGAGCTTTCTGCTCGGTCCGTCACTTCGGATCTTGGCGAGGGCATCGCGTCCGATGAACGAGCGGTCCTTGAGTTTCACGACCCACCCGAGGCCCGCTTCGATGGGGTTCGTCGTCTCGTCGATGTCATTGCCATACAGCGACAGCCGCGCTTCGAGCCGCAACGTATCTCGTGCCGCGAGACCGCAGGGCTGCAGACCGAAGTCGTGGCCGTGTGTCAGGATCTCACGCCACAACTCGGCAGCCCGGTCACTCGGACAGAAGATCTCGACCCCATCTTCGCCGGTGTAACCGGTGCGCGCAATCGTGCATGGCACGCCAGCGAGGTCGGTTTGGGTGAGTCGAAAGGGACCGAGTTCCGACAGCTTGCTGCCCGCCTCTCCAAATGTCGCGAGGATTTCAAACGCTTTGGGCCCTTGCAGTGCCAAAAGTGCGGTGCGGTCCGATGCATCTTCCATCTCGCAGTCGGCATCGAGTTGCTCGAGTTGCGTGCGGAAGTGGGAGGTGATCTTGTCTCGGTTGGAAGCGTTACACACCACGAGGATGTGCTCTTCGGCGTGCCGATAGATGATGAGATCGTCGAGGATCGTTCCCTCTTCGTTGCAAGCGCAGGTGTACAGCGCCTGACCATCCACCAACTTGCTCACGCGGTTGGTGATGATGGTATCGACCAGCTGGAGGCAACCGGCACCGCGAAGCTCAATCTCGCCCATGTGTGAGACATCGAACAACCCAGCGGCCGTTCGGACGGCTTCATGCTCTTGCTTCACGCCAGCGTATTGCACGGCCATATGCCAGCCGGCGAACGGCACCATACGTCCACCTAGGCGAACGTGTTCGTCGTGCAGGGGTGTGTGTTGTAGTTGCTGCTCCTCGCTCACGCGCGAGGACTTAACCCGTACGCGCGGCGACGTCATCTGCATCGAACCATACGATTGAATAGTTGCTTGAGGGGGGGGCAGCTTGGGGGCGGGAAACTCGACAATCTTGTGGCAAGGTCGGTCGCTAGTGGCTAGGTTGTCATCAGACGCATGTTAAGAATCACGGAAAGTGCTGCGGCGAAAGTTCTCGAGATTTCGGGTGAAGAAGGCCTGGAGGGCCAGGGTTTGCGTTTGCGGGTCGTCGGTGGCGGTTGCGCAGGCTTCAACTACGATCTGTACTTCGAGGACAAGCCTACCGACATGGACGAGACCTTCGAGGATCGTGGCGTCAAGATGTTCATCGATCCACTCAGTTATCAGTACCTCGATGGCACCGAGATCGACTACGTCGAGGGACTTCACGCCTCGGGGTTCAAGTTCAACAATCCCAACGTGACCAGCACCTGCGGCTGCGGCTCCAGTTTCAGCGTCTGATCGCGCTGTCCAGCCGTCCTG
>JAPYTK010000027.1:6621-40254 GCA_029941785.1 Polyangiaceae bacterium
CGCGTCCGCCGTCGGACGCTGTCCAGCCGTCCTGCGCGTCCGCCGTCGGACGCTGTCCAGCCGTCCTGCGCGTCCGCCGTCGGACGCTGGCGAACCGTCGGGCGAGGCATCGCCGTCGGACCCGGCATCCGAAAAGCACGAGACCCCGCCGAAGCGAGGTCTCGTGGCTCAACGAGGGCTGTAAGCCGAGTTCTGTAGTCGCCGCCGAGTCACCTCGTCGACGTTGGCGATCATTCATCTAGGAGCGGCGTTACCACCGCCCTCTTGCGATCTACCCGGAGACTCGAGCAGGCTACTCTCTCGGCCCGTCGTGAAACGAACCTGCGCCTCCCTATGTGATCTTGCTTCGAATGGGGTTTGCCGTGCCGCATCCGTTACCGCATGCGCGGTGGGCTCTTACCCCACCGTTTCACCCTTACCCAAGTAGCGATTTCGCCTGAGCGAAGCCGCGACCTCGGCGGTCTATTTTCTGTTGCACTTTCCTCGAGGTCACCCTCACCGGCCGTTAACCGGCATTCTGCCTTGTGAAGCTCGGACTTTCCTCCCGTCTCCAGATGCATGCATTCAGAGACCGGCGATCACCCACCCTTGTTGAGCGGTGCCAATCTAACCTCTGGCGCTGCGCTGCGCCAGCGCTTAGGTTCCGGAGGCTGTCGTGACAGATTCGAACGATGACGAAAACGAGGTGCTCGAACTCCTCCTCCGCGAGATCGCTGAACACCACGGATCGGCGGGCGATGCGGTCTTGCGCCGTGCCTTTGCCTTATCGAGTGAGATCGAATCGGGCCGTCGTGGGCGTTGTCGGGCGGCGGCGGCGAGTCTCGCGAGAATGAGGCTCGGCCCCACAGCGGTGGCGGCGTGTTTGGTCGCCCCTCTCATCGTCGAGGAGCCCGAACAAGCCCAAGAGATCACCGAGGAACTGGGGTCTGAGGCCGTGAGCTTGGTCGAAGGCGTCGCGCGTCTGTTGGCGATTCGCTGGGACCGCATCGAGGAAGAGGCTGCAGAGACCCTGCGCAAGATGTTCCTCGCGATGGCCCGCGATGTCCGCGTGGTTCTCATTGTCTTGGCTCTGCGCGTCGAACTCATGCGCGCTCTCACGCGAGGCGATATTTCCAGCGAACCGGGCCGTGTCGCGCAAGAAACGCTCGACGTTTTTGCCCCGCTCGCGAACCGGCTCGGGATCTGGCACATGAAGTGGGAACTCGAAGATGGTGCGCTGCGCCAGCTCGAGCCCAAGGCCTTCCACGCGCTCAGTCGACTACTCGACGAACGCCGAGACGAGCGCGATGAGTTTGTCCGAGACGTCGTGTCGATCATCGAAGGGAAGCTGGTTGAGGCCGGCATCGAGGCGACGGTCAAAGGTCGGGCCAAGCACATCTACAGCATCTACAAGAAGATGGAACGGAAGCAAGTTGGCTTCGACCAGATTTTCGATGTGATGGCGGTCCGAGTCACGACGGACAGCGTTCCCAACTGCTATGCGGTCCTCGGATTGGTCCACAGTTCCTGGGTGCCATTGCCGGCTGAGTTCGACGACTACATCGCCAAGCCGAAAGACAACAATTACCAGTCCCTACATACCGCGGTCATCGGCCCCGGCGGCCGCCCAGTTGAAGTGCAGATCCGCACCGAAGAGATGCATCAATTTGCCGAGTTTGGTGTCGCGGCGCATTGGGCTTACAAGGAGCAGAAGAAGGGGGCGGACGCCAACCACGACAAGTTCATGTTGCTACGGCAGTTGATGGACTGGGAGCGTGACGTGACCGACCCTCATCAGTTTGTCGAGTCGCTGAAGACCGATATCTTCGAGGATCAAGTCTACGTGTTTACCCCCCAGGGGCACGTCATCGACCTCCCGTTGGGGGCGACGCCCCTCGATTTTGCGTATCGCGTTCACACCATGGTGGGGCACCGTTGTCGCGGCGCACGAGTCAACGATCAAATTCAGTCGCTCGACTACAAACTCAAGACGGGCGATCGGGTGGAGATCCTCACGCAAAAGCAGCCGTCACCGAGTCGCGACTGGATGAACTCGACTTTCGGTTTTCTCCATACGTCGAGCGCCCGCCAGAGCGTGCGTCATTGGTTTCGCAAGCAGGGGCGAGACACAGCGATCAGCGAAGGCCGCGAACTTGTCGACAAGGAGTTGGCAAGGTTGGCCCTCTCGGCCGCCACCCGCGAGGAAATCGCTACCTGGTTGAAGTTCGCGAGCGTGGAAGAGATGTACGTGGCGGTTGGTTACGGCGATCGAAGTCAGCAGTCTGTGACCACGGCGGCCATCCAGATCGAGCGCGACCGAAGCCCGATCGAAGAAGTCGAGCTACCGCCCTCGCAGCCGCCGCCCGCGATCAAGAAGAAGTCGGCGAGCGGTCTGTCGCTCGATGGCGTGGACGACATTCTCGGGAAACGGGCGCGCTGTTGCAATCCCGTGCCTGGGGATGCGGTGGTCGGATTCATTTCGCGGGGCCGTGGGGTCATGATCCATCGCCGCGATTGCGTGCACGTGATCAAGAGCGATGAGCCCGAGCGGTTCGTCGATATCGACTGGGGACCATCGCAGGGTGAACGTCATGTCGTGGACGTGGAGATCCGTGCCCATGACCGGCCTGGCTTGTTGCGTGATCTCACGAATCTCGTCGCCAACGCTGGCGTCAACCTGACGGCGGCTCGAGCAGAGGGGCATCGTGACGGTTCGGCATTGTTGCGACTCTCATTGGAACTGCGTTCGGCGGAGCAGGCCGCCAAGATCCTCGCGCGACTGGACAAACACCCCGGTGTCCTGGAGGTGCGTCGTCGCGGGCGCTCCAAGGAGTGAGGCTCGGCCGCCTGCCGAAAGTTCAGGGGGCCTTTGGCCGTAGTGGGGTCGTCAGCGGGATGAGCCACTCATAGTGCCGGAAGGACAGCGATTCCTTGGCGAGATCGACGCTCGGATCGACGAGACGTTGACGTGGCCGGTAGTTCAGGGAGCAAAGGACGTCAGCGAAGACTTCAACGGTGGCCCCCTCTTCCTTGAGATAGGCATCGCGAAGCACATGGGCGAACTGAAGCAACAGATCGGGGCGGCAGGTCAGCTTGTGGGCTTGGCGCTCGGTCGCCCTCCACTCGGGCCGTTCGGTCCACTGCCGACCTGTCTCCGGATCGCGAACGTGAAACACGGCCGACCCTCGTTTGTTCCTCAATTTCATCCGCCACGAGAAACAATGTCCTTCCTCCGTCCAAGCCACATCTCCGCGGTACAGGTGGTGGCGCAGCGGAACGAGCAGTTGAACTGCCGCGAGGATGACGAGACCCCTGACCACGAGGTTTTGTCGCCGCTCTGTAGGTTCGACGTAGCTTTGCTCTCGGGCGTCATCGGGCGCGCCGACGGTCTCGACGGCCTCGCACAGTTCGCGTCCGGTCTGGCCCATTCGGCGTAGCCACGCCGGATCGAAGAAGAGCGTCGTGGCGGCGAGCATGAACCATGGGAATACCCCAATGTGGAACAGGTAGGCGTTCGTGAGGTGAAAGCACGCGCTAATGATGGCCCCGATGATGCGCGTGCGCCGCCACAACAGAAGCGGCGCGATGAGCAGATCGAAGAGCAAGCCACCCCAGACGACGAGCCAAACGAATGTCTCGCTCGCGATGATGTCGCCCAGGGCAGGAACCTGTCCCGCGCTGTCGGTCATCCAGTGGCGTACGGGCTCTGCGGCCAGCCAATCAGGGTTCATTTTGGCGAGCGCGCCAAACCCGTAGACGATCGTCAGCATGCCGACGAGCATCCACCGTGGCCAGGCTGGGATACGCAGGCTGTGAATCTCGGGATTCAGCCAGGCGTCGACCGACAAGGCTCGCTGGGCGGGGATGAAGGCCATGAGCAAGGCCCACACGCTGATGAGGTAGGCGTGATTGAGGTAATGGGCGGCCGCGAGCAAGAAGACGTAGCTGTGCCCGAGAAAGAACAGCAAGCAACTCGTGCGGTAAAACCAGCCCAAAGCGATGCCGAGTCCCGAAGCGACCATCACGCCGAAGACCCCATATACGAAGAAAGGCGAGATCGGTTGGACCCACTCGAAGCCATGGAACTTCAACAAGATTGGGGGGGCGAGATAGTGCGAATGGACCCAGCCGAACAACACGTAACGCAGGCTGTCGAAGGCCATCATCAGTCCGAAGACGACGCGGAACAGGACCAGCCCGCTGATGTCTACGGGCTGAAACAGCTGGCGTGAAAGACGGTTGCTCATTCCGCGGTGGCGGCTTCGATTTGTACTGCGCAGTACTTGTATTCAGGAATCTTCCCGTACGGGTCGACGGCATCGATGGTGAGCAGGTTGGCTGCAGCTTCTCGAAAGTGAAACGGAATGAACACGCTTCCCTGTGAGACTCGGTCCAAGGCGACGGCGCGCAAGACGATTTCGCCGCGACGCGAAGTGACCTTGACGAAATCACCGTCGTTGAGCTCGAGTCGCGCGAGGTCGTCAGGGTGAACTTCCACCATGGCTTCCGGCGCAATGGCATCGAGTGCTTTTGAACGACGGGTCATCGTGCCGGTGTGCCAATGCTCGAGCATGCGCCCGGTGTTCAGTACGAAGGGGAAGCGTTCGTCGGGGAGTTCTTTGGCAGGGACGAAGGCACAGGGGACGAACCGACCGCGCCCATCCGCCGTAGGGAAGCCCTCACCAAAGAGCACTTGGATGCCGTCGTCGGCCTGTCGGTCGGGGGCTGGCCAGAGGCGACCCGTCTGTCCGATGTTGTCGTAATCGAGCTGCGAGTAGGACGTTGTCAGGGCCGCGAATTCGGTGAAAATCGCTTCAGGGTTTGCGTAATTCATCGGGTAACCCATCCGCGTGCCGATCTCGCATACGATTTGCCAATCGAGGCGTGCATCACCAGGAAGCTCAAGCGCCGGGCGGCCCAATTGAACGCGCCTGTCCGAGTTGGTGTAGGTGCCCAGTTTCTCCATGTAGGAACTGGCGGGCAGGATGACATCGGCGAACTCGGCCGTTTCGGTGAGGAAGATGTCCTGCACGACGAGGAAATCGAGATTGGAGATGGCCTTGCGGACCTTGTTGATGTTCGGATCGCTGAGAAAGGGGTTCTCCCCCATGCAGTACAGGCCGCGCACCGATCCGTCTGCGGCCCCTGCGGTGATCTCGGTGACGGTGAGACCGACATTGCCGTCGAGTGGCGTGTTCCAGGCCTTTTCGAACTTTGCTTTGGTTGCCGGGTCGGTGACGGATTGGTAGTCGGGATAGACGATGGGAATGAGCCCTGCATCGCTCGCACCTTGGACATTGTTTTGGCCTCGAAGAGGATGGAGGCCGGTGCCCGGACGGCCACAATGGCCCGTCATCAAGCACAGTGAGATCAGGCAGCGGGCGTTGTCCGTACCGGTCGTGTGCTGGGAGATCCCCATGCCCCAAAATGTCATCGCTGCCTTGGCGCCGGCGTAGGCGCGGGCGATGTCCACGATGATCTCGGTGCTCACACCGCTGAGCTTGCTCGCGACTTCCGGTGGGTAATCGGCCACCACCGCCTTGAGTTTCTCGAAATCGCGCGTGTGGTCTCGCACGTAGTCCGCGTTGATGAGACCCTCAGCAATGATGACGTTCATTATCCCGTTGTAAAAAGCCACGTCGCTGCCGGGTTTGATCCGGGCATAGCGCCACGCATGGTTGGCAAGATCGGGCCGTCGCGGATCGACGACGATGAGCTTCAGGCCTCGTCGGGTCGCTTGCTTGAAAAATGTTGCGGCGACGGGGTGGTTGGCGGTGGTGTTCGATCCTGCCACCAAGGCGACATCAGCTTGGGCGATGCCGTTGAAGGTATTGGTGACGGCTCCCGATCCAATGGTCTCGAGTAGAGCCGCTACCGAGGAGGCGTGGCACAAGCGGGTGCAGTGATCGACGTTGTTTGTCCCGAACACAGCGCGAATGAGCTTTTGAAAGACGTAGGCCTCTTCGTTGGAGCACTTGGCCGAGCCGAAGCCAGCGAGGCTGTTTGAGCCGTGTTCGTCTCGGATTTGCTTGAAGCGCGACGCGACGAGCTGCAGCGCTTCGTCCCAGCTCGCCTCGCGAAAGGCGCCCATGACTTGGTCGTAGTCCACCAGGCGGCCTCGCCGGCGGCGTTTGGTCTGGGCGAGTTCGCCCGCCACCTCGGGCGAGAGCCCTCGTTTCGGGTAGGCCTCCTCGCGCCGGATGAGGGGCTTGGTGAGCCGATGCGGGTGGGTGGCGTAATCGAAACCGTAGCGTCCTTTGACACATAGGCGCCCCTCGTTCACGGGGCTGTCCCGTCCGTCGACGTACGCGATCTTGTTTTGAGACTTGTCGACGAAATAACTGAGCGAACAACCGACACCGCAATACGGGCAGACGCTGTCGATCTTCTGGAGATCTTCGCGCGCGACGATCGGCAGGCTCAGCGCCTTGTTAACGAGCGCGCCGGTAGGGCAGGCGGCGAGGCACTCGCCACAGGAGACACAACTGCTGTCGCCCATGGGATCGTTCAGGTCGAAGGAGATCGTGGTCGTGTAGCCCTTCCCCGACCGTCCGATGACATCGTTGTTCTGGATGTCGTCACAGGCACGGATGCAGCGGTCGCAGAGGATGCACGCCTGGTGGTCGACCACCATGACCTTGGACGAGTCATCGCGGGCGCGCGCGGAAGGGCGTGGCAGTCGGGTGCCGTCGACCTCGTAATGGGCTGCCAAGTGATGGATTTCACTGTCGCCTGTGGTCGATTGTTTGCCGCAATCGTCGGGCTGCTCGCTCATGAGCAACTCGGTCAACATGCGTCGGTGCTGCTCGATGGCCTCGCCCCCGGTCGTGACGTTCATTCCTTCTTCGCAGGTACGAACGCAGGACGCTGCGAGGACTCGCCCTCCCACGTCGACCACGCACATTCGACAGACTCCCACGGGGACGAGCTTCGGGTCGTGGCAGAGCGCCGGGATATCGATGCCTGCATCCTTGGCCGCCTGCCACACGGTTGTGCCGGCTTCGACCTTCATGTGCTGGCCATCGATGGTCAGTCGTACCTCACCCATGAGCCGAGTGTCGCACAGTGTCGAGCCAACGTCAGCAACCGCCCGGAGGGGAGGTTTTTCTGGGTCTGCTTTGTTGAAGTAACCTCTTGGCCCTCACTCGTGCTGGGCTCGTGCCGTGGTGAAAAGAGACGCCGACTTGGTTCTCGATTGTCTTAGCCCACGACGGTGAAGGCGCCGCCTCGTCTGGGATCACCAGCGCCACTGAGTTCTCCCTCGGAGCTCCGGCGTACGAGGTGGACACCGCCAAAGAAGAGGTTGGGCTCGTTGAATCGCACGACTTGCTTCGTCTCCATCGACTCGAAAACATCGGGCGAAGAGGGTGCAGCGGAGGCTTGCACTTCGAAGATCTCTGCGTTGAGCACGCCATTCTCATAGTGGACCCGGGCAGCCGCGACCGCTTCTTCTGCATCCAGACCTTGCTTGCAGAGCAAGGAGACCACTTGCACGATCGCTGTCCGAATGCGATTGGCGCCTCCCGTGCCCATCACGGTGAGCGCGCCACTGGGGTCTGAGATCAATGTCGGCGACATCATCGTTGGCAAGCGTTGGCCTTGAGGGGCGCTGTCAAAACCACCCGGAAAGAGGTCCTCTTCGCCGAGCAGGTTGTTCATCATGATCCCGCTGTCGCCAATGATGTGCGCGTTGCCCTCTCCGTAGCTGAAAGTCACGCTCGCGGCTCCACCCGCGTCGTCGAGCACGCTCACGTGAGTCGTGCAGTTTCGGGCCGGTATGCTCGGAGGAGCGCTCAATTCGCCGTGGCGCATGCGTTGAAAGCGGCGATGCCAATGGTCGAGGCGGTCGCCTTCCAAGGCGTCGATACCTTCGAGGCGTGCTTCGTCGGCGACGGCCATCGCGCAGCTCAGCGCCTTGATGTGCGCCAGGCTTCCACGCCTGAGGTCGTCATCGACAGGGTCGAGCAAACTCAACATCATGGCGATCATGGGTCCGCCCGCTGCGGGCGGAGGGTTGGTGAAGAGTTCACAGCCGGCGTAGCCCCGGCGGAGCGGCTCGCGAAAGATGACTTCATAGCGATCGAAATCTTCACGCGTGAGCAGGCCGCCGCGGTGTGGGCCGAACTGTTCCAACATCGCGGTGACGAGTTTAGCTTCATAGTAATCGCGCCAGTCACCTGCGGCGAGACTCTCGAGCGTGTCGGCAAGTTGCGGAAGATGGAATCGGTCCCCGGCGGCGATCATCGCACCGTTGGGCGCGAAGATCGCGCGCGCCCCGCTGGTGTAGGTCAGAATGGGTTCGAGGAGCCGTGCGGCGCGCCCTTGGTAGGGACCGAGCTCTCGGCCGTCGCGCATCATCCCGCAGGCTGGCTTGATCACGTCGGCGAGCCGCAGGCTTCCCCACCGCTCAAGGATCTGACACAGCCCTGGAATCACTCCGGGCACGGTGGCCGAGGCTGCGCCGATGTAGAAGCGTTGTGTCGTCGGACCGAAGTCGAGGTCGACGCCGAAGAAGTCCAGCGGCTCGACCGCGGAGCGAGGCGTGAGAGGCCCGTCGGCGAAAAAGTCGCACACCGTCACCTTTTGGTCGTCGGGGGCACGATGAATCATGACGCCAGCGCCCGCCAGACTGGTCAAGGTCGGTTCACCGACCGCTGTGGCAAAGCAAGCGGCCACGGCCGCGTCTGTCGCATTACCCCCGGCGGCAAGGATGGCCGCACCAGCGTCTACGGTCGCCTGCGAGCCGGCAGCGATCACGCCACCCATGCTTCACCCCGCTCTCGATGATTCACCATGTGCTACGCACCGTAGCCTGAATCGATAGCCGTGCGTAGCTCGCACCAAAGTCGAGCTTGTGGTAGGCGAATGTTGACCATGCCGAAGCTCAAATACTTCGTTCCGAACGGCGTTACGGCGCTGTCTCTGCTGCTCGGTCTCGCGGCCGTGGTGATGGCGGTGGAAGGGCGATTCGAGCTGGCGGCTTGGATGATCTTGTGGGGGACGCTGCTCGACAAACTCGACGGTAGCTTGGCGCGGTTGCTCAAGGCGAGCAGTCGGTTTGGTGTCGAATTCGATTCCTTTGCTGATTTTGTGTCCTTTGGGATCGCGCCGGCTGCTTTGGTCTATTTCTACGCTCGGTCCGTGGGGGCCTCCTCGCACCTCGTTGCTGCTGCGACCGCCATCTACGCTTTGGCTCTCGCGATCCGCTTGGCGCGGTTCAACGTGTCCGATCCACCGCACGGCGATCGCCTGTTCGATGGCATCCCCGGGACGCTGTGCGGGGCCATTGTTGCGACGGCCTTTCTCGTCTGGCGCCGTTATGGGTCACCGCCTGTTGGGCTCGACGTGGCTCCCGTGGCGATGTTGGTGTTCGGGGTTTTGATGTTGGCTCCGATCCGGCTTCCGAAGCTCAAACCTCGAGACAATCGAGTCTTCAACTTGTTCCAAGCCACAAACATCGTCGCGGCGTATGTGTGCGGCGTGATGATGTGGCTCCCGGAGTACCTGCTCGGGTTGGCGTTCGCGTACTTGAGCGTGGGTGTTGTCTGGTGTCTGCTCTTTCCACCGAGCGTCGACGATGCGCTTGGCGCCCCGTCGATGGAGGACGAGAGCGAACTCGAGCGTCCTCTCGCGGCTTGACCCGAGCCGGAGTGTGAGCGTCGGTTTTTGTTGGGTCGAAAGGGATGAAGTTGACCGGGTGGCCGGTTTATGGTTAAATATACGTGTACGAGATGATGGGCGATCACACCAAGTCGATGAGCACGCTGATGTCCGGCGCTCGCGGGCCATCAAGCGATGCGTCTCTGGGCGAACGGGTTCCTGCCGACGAGATCGACGAGGCTCCTCCGCTACCTGTCGCCGTCGATCGGGTTGTGGCGGCCGGCTCGTCGTGGCCGGCGCCCTTGCCGTCTGCTGCGCCAGCAGGCCCCAGCTCGTGGCCGCCGCCGTTTGAGCCCTCGGCGGATCTTCTCGAAGCATCGCGAAGCGCGCGCGCCCTGTTGTGGGATCTCTCCGAGAAGAAGAGTCGCAGCGAAGCGCCGCCGCCGGCACCGCCGCCCTCTCGTCGCCGCCGCGACAGCTTGGAAAAGATCCCTCGCTCCACGAGTCAACCGCCGCCGCCCCCGCCTGAGAGTGTCGCGCCGAGTCTGTCCTTGCGCATTGGCCCTCATGCGCCGGGCTGGGTGCAGCCGCCGCCCGCGCGCCGGAAACAGCTCTCGACGCATCCCTAGTCCTTCTTGCGACGTACTTCTTTGACTACGGCTCGGAGCTGGCCTGCGGTGCGGAGCTGGCTGCAGAGCCGGGGCCCGACGCGGATGCGCTTGAGGCGGACGGCGCCACCGACGGGGCAGCTGGTGCATCGCGCGGACACTGTTCCTTCGAGATGAGCTCCTCGCTCTTGCGCGTGACGTAAAAGAAGTCACGCGCCTCGCGGTGTCGGATGAACTGGCCCTCGCTGAACTCGAAGCCATCGCACAGCTTCGTGGCGATGAGCTCCTTGTCGTCCGCGGAACGCGGCTCGTACACGACGAACTTGGGGTACGACCAGTTCACATCGAGCTGTGCGACATTGCTCGCCCCGACGTGCTTCATCGCCACAGCAATCGCTCGTGCCGTCGTGTGGTCCCCGATTCCGGAATAGAGGACCTGACCGTCCTTGCTCAAGCCGATGGCCGAGCGACGGATCACGGTGTCGCCATCTAGTGTGGCTCCCCAGTAGGTGTTCTTTTCGCTGACGAGACCATCGTGAAATTTCCCTTGATCAACCATGCATGCGGGCGTCTGTCGCCACCACAAGGCTTCGGATTCACGGGCCTTAAGTCTCTCCCAGTCGCCGATGAGCAGCTCATCCCCAGGGAACATCGCGATCAGGCAGGAGAGTGGCCGCGGTTTGACGATCACGACCTTGTCGATCTTCATTCCATAGTAGCCGTGTTCAGCTTTGAAGCCGCCGTTGAACGCGGCCAACAGAGCGTCATGATGCTCGGCGGGGATGAGCGCCGGCCGATGGAGCGAGCGCGCTTCCCGTGTGCGAGCCTTGGGCTCGTGCCTACCAGCCATCATGTGAAGTTTCACTTGGCGCCGGTCGATCGCCACGATGCTGACGGCGGCCCACGACCGGTACTTGTCCGGATGGACCAGCGTTTTGAACATCCGCGGCGCGAGCGCTGGGTGCCGGGAGTCGTTGATGGCCACCCATTGACCGTCTCCTGGGGCCGACCAACTCTTGTGGACCGGGCCGACGTCAAGCGGTCGAAACGGCGGGACCTCGCATCCGGCGTCAGCCGAAGCGCGTGCCGTCGGAAGGGGTGTTTTCGCCGAAGAGCCGGGCACTGTCCAATAGGCCTTCGGCTTCTCGTCCGCCCGCCAGAAGCGATTGAAGCGGTCCTGAACGCTGTAGGCGAAGTCCTCCAGTCGACTGACCGCCTCGACACCGATGACACTGCGCAAGGAGTCAGCGAGAAACGAACCAAGCCACGGCACGCGGTGGACCAAGACCCACAATACGAGGATGGCCACCGGCGTGGCGATAATGAGGCGCTTGAGCCATCGCCGCCAGCGCTTGCGTGTTGCGGGGCGTGCTTCGTCTGTGGCTCCCGAATCACTCACTTCGCGTAGCGTTCGTACAGCGCGGTCTGCCGTGATTTCAACGACCGCTTGCGTCCTTGGATGAAGAGCGATTCGGCGTGAGACCCAAGTTCGAAGGGATCTGCCGTCCACAGGCAGAGGTTTGCCCGCCGGCCGACTTTCGGCGTGCCGTACAGCGAATCAACTCCGAATATCTGGGCAGGAATATCGGTGACCGCTGCGAGCGCGGCGCGCCTTGGCAAGCCCGCTCGAATCGCGTTGCCCGCCCCTTGTCGAAGCTTGCGGACGTCGTGGCTGTCTCCGGTCGACAGGGCGACCTTCACGCCGGCTCGGTGAAGCATGGCGGCGTTTTCTTCTCGGGCACCCAAGGCGGCGAAGGAGCGCGGCCCTTCATCGAAGGGGTACACGATGACCGGTACCTTCGCTTTGGATATGGCGCGACGGACCTTCCACGCTTCGGCGGCCGAGGCGAGCGCGATGCGAAGCTTGTACTGTTTGGCGAGATCGAGCGCGTTCATGATGTCGCTCGCCCGGTCGACATGGATGACGAGTGGAAGTTCCCCGTCGAGAACGGGGAGCATGGCTACGTGATCGAGCCGGCTCGCGTGAAGCTCTCGCAAATTACGGCGTCGATAAGCCCTGCGATTGGCGCGAAAGCTGAGCGTGTCGTCGAGAAGCTGCCGCAGTGCGAGCCACGCGCTGCCGCGGCTGCCACCGAACGGTGCGGCTGACCCGTCGTGCAAACGTACATGGATCGCGGTGCTGCGGTGGCTGATGGCTTCGGTCGGCGTACGACCGGCGAGATCGGCCCAGGCACTCTGGCCGGCGACGAGTCCGCCTGTGGGTACCACACCGACGGAGGTCAAGCCTTCGCGCCGCGCAATTCGCACGAGGGATGAAGCTGGGTTGTAGCTGTCTGCAGCTCGGAACGCCGCGCGTATGGGATCCGCGACGGCATGTTCGTCGTCGCGTGTGCTGGCTTCCAGCGAGACCTCGGTGAGGCCGATCTGGGTCAAGGGATCAACAAAGCCTGCAGTGAGGATCTTACCTTCCGCTCGGATCACCCGTGCCTCACCGGCCATCGATCGATCGGTCCCGACGTAGACGATCTCTCCTTCCTCGAATACCACCACGCTTCGGTTCAGGGGCGGGGCATATCCGCGCCACATAGTCGCACCGAGGATTGCGGTGGCGGACTTGCCGGGCTTGCGCTCACTCTTCTTCTTCTTTTTCTTCTTCTTGCGAGTCGGCGCTGCGGTCGAAAGTCCGGGTGCGAGCGTGACGAGACCGATGCTGAGGAGCCCCGACTGGATGAGTTGGCGACGTAGGATCTTGCTCATGGTGTTGCCTCAAAATCGCTCCACGATGGGCCAGGATGGGATGCATCGTAGGCCTTCTTCCCGTTGATGAAGACCCGCTCTGCTTTGGTGTACACGCTGAAGGGGTTGCCGCTCCAGATCACCACGTCGGCGTGTTTGCCTTTCGTCAGCGTGCCCACTCTTTCGTCGATTCCAAGTGCCCAAGCAGGATTCTCAGTGATCCAGCGAATGGCCTCCGCCTCTTCGATGTCGATGCCCATGCGACGACCGGCGAACATCCCTTTCGCAGCTTCTTGATTGAGTCGGCGAATGCCTTCGCGCGAATCAGAGTGCACGATGGCCCGCGCTCCCGCGTTCGAGATGAGCGCGAGGTTCTGTGGGATCCCGTCATAGGCTTCCATCTTGAAGCCCCACCAGTCGGCCCATGTCGACACACTAATTTTTCGTTCTGCGAGTACGCGCCGGATCTTGTAGGCCTCGAGGCCGTGATGAAAGGACCGAATGGCGAAGCCCATCTCATCGGCCAAGGCCATCATGTTTGCCATGTCGTCGGAACGGTAACAGTGGATGTGAACCAAGATATGGCCTTCGATGGCACCGGCCAGCGTCTCGAGGCCAATATCGCGGGCTGGCGGCAACTCTGGCGTGAGCGGTGGCGGCTTGGTCAAAGGCTGTGCGGCGAAGCTCTTCTCCCATTGGGCACAGCGGAAACGAGGCAGGCGCTTGTCTTGGCACAGGGCGCGGACCTCTGTTCGGTAGATGTTCTTGGCTTGGTAGTCGACCTTGGAGCGGGCGTGTTTCGTTTGGCGCTGCCTCTCCTTGGCTCGCCAGGCGTCCCATTGGGCGATGAGTCGCTTGGCTTGTAGAAACGTGGACCGTTGGACGCTCAAGTTGCCCATACGACTCATGGGCTTGATCTTGCGTGAGCCGTAGATCCTTTTCGGGTTTTCGCCACATGCCATCTTCAGTCCCGAGGGCGCGCCGACCATTTTCATGTCTTGCGCCCGTGTGGCCGGCTCGAGGCGGAGGGTCACCGCCCGACCGCCGATCAGATTGCCCGAACCCGGCAACACCTGGATGGTCGTGACGCCTCCGGCAATGGCGCGGTGGATGCCGGGGTCCTGAGTCCAAAATCCGTCGATGGCCCGCACGTCGGGCGTCGTCGGACTCGTCATTTCGTTGCCGTCGGCGTGCGCGTTCACGTGGGGCGTGGGATACACGCCGAGATGAGAGTGGGTATCGATCAGACCAGGCGTGAGGGTCTTGCCGGTCGCGTCGATGATCGTGGCCTTGTCGGGAGCTTCGCCGGCGCCCTTACCCACGCTGACGATGCGCGAGTTTCGCATCAGCAGGTGGCCCTTTTCGATGACCGTTCCGTCGCCGATGAGCAGCCGCGCGCCACGGATCAAGACGGGAGGGGTCGTGGCTGGGGGAACGACCGCTGGCGCCATGGTTCGCCACGGGGCGTCGGGGATGGTGATCGGAGGCAGCGCGTCGAGCGCCCCAGGCTCGGGGGGGCTGGGCGGCTTGGCCGGGGGGGGAAAACACCCGGCGAGCGGTCCCAAGGTCAGCACTAAGACGAGGTTTTTAGCGGACACCATCGGTGTCATAACGCTGGCAGGCAGAAACATCCACGATTATGCTCTTGGGCGCCGTGCGGAAGACTTCATGTGTGTTGTTTGGGATGTTTTGTCTCCTCATGGGACAGGTCGCTCATGCCGCGGACGAAGAGGCTGAGTCGAAGCGCCTGTACGCCAAGGGAATCGCAGCTCAGCAGGCTGGCGATCAGAAGACTGCCCTCGCGGCTTTCGCGGCAGCGTGGAAGTTACGACCCCATTACAAGATCGCCGCGAATCTTGGCGCGGTGGAGAGCGAACTGGGTTTGCATCGTGAGGCGGCAGCCCACCTCGACGCGGCGATTGCTCTTTATCGAGAGGGCGAAAAAACTGGCGGGACAGTCGATCAGAACAAGCTCGATACGCTCGAGGCGATGCGTAAAGCGGCGACTCGTTACGTGGTCTCCTTCAGCGCCATCGCGACCTTTGATGGGCAGGTCGTCGGCGGTGGCGAGTTGTTCGTCGATGATGTGTCGCTCGGTCCCAACGAGCTTGGCAAGGTCTATTATCTCTTGCCCGGCGAGCGAACGATCGTCGTCCGCGCACCGGGCGTGGCGAGTGTGCGCCAGGGGATCATGGGCGCCGAGGATCAGGCCATGCAGTTCGAGTTATCTTTGTGGCCGGATGGCGTAGGCCGGCTGCCCGGCGAGGAGGCTAGCTCGTCCAGCCCCATGTCCTTGGGAGCGATCGTCGGCATCGCCGCGTCAGTCGTCGTGCCGGCTGTGGTTGGCGGTGTGGGCCTGGCTCTGGCGAACGGCGCGAGTGCCGAAGTGACGGCGTTGGAGAACGACATCTCGGCGATCGCTGTGGCGCCTAGTGAATCCCCGTTTCTGACCTGCGTCGCCTCGACTCCAGAGTGTGACGCGTGGCGAGGAGCACGAGCGCGACGAACCGATTTCATGTCCTTGGCCGCTGGAGGCTTTGCTGTCGCCGGCGGGGCAGCCATCGCGGGCGCAATGTACGCGCTGTGGCCTTCTCCGACGGCGATGCAGGCCGCGGTGAGCGTCGGTCCGGGCCAGGCTGGGTGGACGTTGAGAGGGAGCTTTTAATGAGTCGTCAATGGATCGCTTGCATGCTCGCTGCCGGGGTGTTCACGGTCGCGCAGGTGTCGTACGCGTCCGACGCTTCCCCGACGACCGACTCGCCGCCTGCCTCTTTGCGCGAGTGCAATGAAATGCGGGCCTCCAGTTCGCCGAAAGCGGCGCTCAAGCCGTGCAGCCGTGCCTACGGGGAGGCGGCGCGTTTCGACACCGCCGCGGCCCTTGCCTTCGTGTACCTGCAGATGGGTGATCAGGCACGGGCGGCACCCTTTTTCAAAGAAGCCGCGCAGCGGATGCCCGCGGATGTCCACCCCGAGGTTCGGGCGCAGTTTCGTCGTAGGCTGGTCGAACTGGGTATCGAGTCTGCAGCCGACCGGGCACCTGTCGGGGTCCACGGTGCGCACAAGGGATTGGTCGTGGCAGGGAGCGTGACATCGGTTCTTGCCTTGGGTGCAGGGGTGGGGCTGCTCGTCGCTGCGTCTTCGCGCGGGGCCGACGTCACAGAGCGACAGGATCTGGTGAATGCGGCCGGTCAGACGTGCGGCGCTCCGAGCGATATTTATGTGTCGGTGTGCGACGAGGTGACTCGAAACGAAAAAGCGCAGTCTCAACTCACCGTGGCGGGCGGCGTTCTCATTGGCACAGCCGTCGCGTCCGCTGTCGCGACGGTTGTCTATACCGTGCTCAGCGGATCTGCCCCATCGACGGCAGCGAAAACAATTCCGCCGATCGCTCCTTTGTTCATTTCAGGGCGACCGGCGGGTGCGGAGCTGCGAATCTGCTTTTGAGCGTCGGGTTAGAACTGAGCGGCTTCAGTGGATTCGCCTAGGGCGCCCGTCGATGCGGTGCCAGCGGAGATGACATCTCGAACCTGGTCGAAGTAGCCCGTGCCTACCTCGCGTTGGTGCCGCGTCGCTGTGTATCCGTGGTGCTCCGAACCAAACTCGGCCTCTTGGAGAGTCGAGTAGGCCGCCATGCCCCGCACGGCGTAATCACGGGACAGTTCGAACATGCTGTGGTTGAGCGCGTGAAAGCCAGCGAGCGTGACGAACTGGAATTTGTATCCCATCGCCCCGAGTTCACGTTGAAACTTCGCGATCGTTGCCTCGTCGAGGTGGCGCTTCCAGTTGAAGGAAGGAGAGCAATTGTAGGACAACAGCTTGCCTGGGAACTCGCGGTGAATCGCTTCTGCGAAAGCGCGGGCCTCGTCGAGGCTGGGCGTCGACGTTTCCATCCACAGCAGGTCGGCGTACGGCGCGTAGGCCAAGCCCCGCGCGATGCTTCGATCGAGGCCGCTACCGCCGAGTCGGAAGAATCCTTCTGGCGTCCGCTCTCCGGTGATGAATTTCCGGTCGCACTCATCGATGTCAGTCGTCAAGAGCTTCGCGCTGTCGGCATCCGTCCGGGCGATGAGCACCGTGGGCACGTCGCAGACGTCCGCGGCGAGCCGGGCGGCGGTGAGGGTCCGGATGAACTGGCTGGTCGGCACGAGGACCTTCCCGCCTAGATGACCACACTTCTTCTCGCTAGCGAGCTGATCCTCGAAGTGGACACCGGCGGCGCCGGCCTCCACCATGCCTTTCATCAACTCGTAGGCGTTGAGCGCGCCACCGAAACCTGCCTCGGCGTCCGCGACGATCGGTGCAAACCAGGTCCGGGTCGTTCCGCCTTCTGCGTGTTCGATCTGGTCGGCACGCTGCAAGGCCTGATTGATGCGCTTGACCAACATCGGGACGCTGTTTGCGGGATACAGGCTTTGGTCGGGATACATCGCGCCGGTCAGGTTGGCGTCCGCTGCGCATTGCCAGCCGCTCACATAGATCGCCTTGAGCCCGGCGCGCACTTGCTGCATCGCTTGGTTGCCGGTGAGCGCGCCGAGCGCGTTGACGTAGTCGTCGCTATGAAGAAGTCGCCACAGACGCGTCGCGCCGAGGCGGGCGAGGGTGTGCTCCACTCGGACCGAGCCGCGCAGCTTCGCGACATCTTCCGCCGTGTATTCTCGTCGGATCCCACCCCAGCGGTCCGGGACGAGAGCCTTCGTGCCCCGGGTCGAGACGTTGGGCGGCTGGGGTGACATGGGATGCAAGGGGTAGGCAGCGGACATGTTGACTTAACTCCTGTTGGTTTGCGTGAGTTGCTCGTAGGCGGGCAAAGTGAGAAACGGGGTGAATTGACTGATGTCAGTGGAAAGCTCGAGGAATAGCGATTTTGCCGCGGCAAACTCGCCCGTCGCGATGCGCTCCTCGCCCAGATGTTCGGTCAGTGCTCTCATCTCGCTGTTCGCGAGCTCCCCGATCCGTTCGGAGGTGATCGCCTGGCCGTCGTCGGTGAGGGCGCGATGCTTGAGCCATTGCCAGAGCTGTGTTCGGCAGATCTCGGCTGTCGCTGCATCTTCCATCAGATGTTCGATCGGGACGCAGCCCTGACCTCGCAGCCAGGCCTCGAGGTATTGCACGCCCACCCGGATGTTGTGACGCAAGCCCATTTCGGTTCGTGACCCGGTCGGTGCGCGTAACAAGTCCGCGGCATCGACCGTGACATCTTCACGCAGCTTGTCGAGCTGGTTGTCGCCATGCATGTGTTTGGCGAAAGCCTCGCGCGCGATGGCCACCAGGCCGGGGTGGGCCACCCAGGTCCCGTCGTGACCGTCTGCGGCTTCACGCTCTTTGTCGGCGCGCACTTTGTCGAGGGCCGCCTTGTTGGCGTCGGCGTCGTTTCGGATCGGGATCTGCGCTGCCATTCCGCCCATGGCCAATGCTCCGCGACGGTGGCAGGTGCGGATCAGCAGCTGGGTGTATGCACGCATGAAGGGTTGGGTCATGCCCACCTGCGCGCGGTCGGGGATCACACAGTCGGCGTGCTCACGAAGCGTCTTGATGTAACTGAAGATGTAGTCCCAGCGACCGCAGTTCAGACCCGCGGCGTGATCCGCCAACTCGTGCAGGATCTCGTCCATTTCAAACGCTGCCGGTAGCGTTTCGATGAGGACCGTCGCCTTGATCGTCCCGCGGGGGATTCCAAGCGCCTCCTGGGCAAACACGAAGACATCATTGAACAGCCGTGCCTCGAGGTGATTCTCGAGCTTGGGCAGGTAGAAGTAAGGACCACTGTTTCGTTCGAGCAGAGCGTGCGCGTTATGAAAGAAGTAGAAGCCAAAATCGACGAACGCAGCTGAGACCGCTTGTCCGTCGAACTCGAGGTGCTTCTCGTCGAGATGCAGTCCGCGCGGTCGCACCATGAGCGTGGCGACGTCCTCACCGAGCCGATAGCGCTTGCCGCTCAGCGGGTGCATGTAGTCGATCGTGCCCCGGACGGCGTCCCGTAGGTTGAGCTGCCCGCGGACGATGTTCTCCCAACTCGGAGCGTTGGAGTCTTCGAAATCCGCCATGAACACATCCGCGCCGGAGTTGAGGGCGTTGATGATCATCTTCCGCTCGACGGGGCCGGTGATCTCGACGCCCCGGGAGAGCAGCTCCTTGGGAAGCCGCGCTACTTTCCAGTCACCACGTCGGACCTCCTCGGTCTCCTGCAGAAAGTCGGGTCGCGCTCCCGCGTCGAAGGCGATTTGCCGCGTTTCACGCTGCGCCAACAGCTCACGGCGGGTGCCCTCGAAGCGCGCGACGAGCGAGCCGACAAAGTGGAGCGCTTCAGGTGTGAAGAGCAGGTTGTCGCCCGGAATACGTGGTCCGGCGACCCTGAGGGGCGGTGGCTCCGTTGTCTGGACGAGGGGCGTGGCGTGATGATCAACGAGACTCATGGCGGGCGCGTTCCTTGTAAATTGATGCGGAGCGTCGTGAAGTTCAACGCCTCGCGTTATAACTAAAGTCACTATGTAATTCGTGTCGTAAAATGTCAAATATAACAATAAAATCAATTAGTTAACTCTGTAAACAAAAGTTAGTTACATCGTGTTGTGTTGTAAATGTGGTAAGGTGTACTGGAGGAAACATGGCTGAATCCCTACTCTTAGGTGCAAAAGTTCGCGCACTGCGTCGTCGCGAGAAACTGACCCAGGCGGAGCTTGCGAGCCGGCTCGGTGTGAGCGCGAGCTATCTCAACCTCATCGAGAACAACCGGCGGCCACTCACCGCCAACGTGCTGCTCAAGCTCGCGCAGTGTTTTCAGCTCGACCTCAGTGCTTTCGCGTCGAGCGAAGACGCACAACTCGCAGAAGACCTTCGCGAGCTGTTTAGCGATCCGATGTTTGAGCAGGACGACGTGAGCAAAGTCGAGTTGAGTGAGCTTGCCACCAATGCACCAGGCGCTGCGCGCGCGATGCTGAAGCTATACGAGAGCTACCGCGCGACTCGGCAAAGCGCCGAGAGTCTTGCGGACCGCGCGGTCGAGCATGGGGGGGGGGACATGTTGAGCACGACGCCGACGGAGGAGATCAACGACCTCTTGCAGCGGCACAACAATCATTTTCCCGCGATCGAAGAAGCGGCTGCGGATCTATGGGCGCGGGCAGCGCTAGCCGACGACGACGTGCACGGTGGGCTCGTACAATACCTCTCGCGCGAACACGGCATCGACGTACAGGTTGTGCGTGCGGACGAGAGTCAGGCCATGCGTCGATACATGCCGGATCGCAAGCGCATCACCTTGTCCGAGGTGATGCCCCCCCGCACACGACGATTTCAACTCGCGCACCAAGCAGGTCTCATCTTGTACGGACAGTGTTTTGACGCCATGGCCCTCGACCAAGAGCTGCGCTCGCCACGCGCCCAGTCGATTACCCGCATCGTGCTGGCCAACTACTTCGCCGCTGCGGTCTTGATGCCCTACGAGCCCTTTCTCGCGGCCGCGGAGGACAACCGCTACGACATCGAACTGCTCGCCCACCGTTATCGCTGCAGTTTCGAGCAAGTCTGTCATCGCCTGACGACCTTGCGACGCAAGGGGGCTCAGGGCGTGCCCCTTCATTTCTTGCGCATCGACATCGCGGGCAACATCTCAAAACGATTCGGTGGTTCGGGGATCAGCATGCCTCGCTTCAGTGGTGCTTGTCCTCGCTGGAACATCCACGCGGCTTTCCTCACGCCTGGAATGATCAGTGTTCAGCTTTCGCGCATGCCGGATGGTGCTGCGTACTTTTGCATCGCGCGGACCATCCGTCGGGACAGTGGCGGGTACAACATGCCGCACACCGTCCATTCGATTGGTCTAGGGTGCGAGGTGCGCCACGCGAAACGACTCGTCTATTCCGATGGCTATGACCTCGACAACCTTGGCGCGGCGACCCCCGTGGGGGTGACTTGCCGTACCTGCGAGCGGATGGACTGCGAGCAGCGTGTCTTTCCTCCGATGCACTATCCGCTCAGCATCGACGAGAATGTGCGGGGCGTGTCGTTCTTTTCGCCGACCAGTGAATCGGTGAAAAAAACAACGCGCTGAGCAGTTGGGCTGACGCGTCTGGAGGCGCTGCCGAATCTAGTCGGGGATCGGCGGGATCACGACCGTGTTGATCGCGGCCACGCTGCCACCGGCCGGATAGGCATACGACGAGTAATTGTCCAGGCCCCACACCATGAGTCCGAAGGAGCCTTCGCTCGATGCCTGTTGGGGCCCGTTGCTGCACCCTCCTACGCCTTGACCTGACTTCATGAGATCGATGTGGGTGATTTCATACGTGCCTCCGGTGCCCACTGGCGTCCAGCCGCTCAACACTCCGGCGCACTTGATGGTGACGTCCTTGAAACCGTCCTCTGCCTTCTTGCGCACCACCGCGAGGTTCGTGTTGGGGTAGGTCGGATCGGTGAAAAAGACGTATTTCTTCAAGAACTGTGCAGGAGGCAGGATGTTGACGAATTCTTCGTCGCCCAGTCCGTTCGCGCCGGGCGTGTTACAGCCGGACATGATTTGAGCGAGATAGAACGGGTGGTCCTTGTCTTGACTGCTGAGCGTGAAGGCACCCACCGCCTCGAAATCGTAGACTTGGCCCGCCGAAAGGAAGGCGGGTGCGGACGCCAGCGGTGGGTCGTAGGTCAAGGTCGTTCCGTCGACGGCACCAACGATGCGATAGGGGATGGACTCGGGCGCGCTCCCGCGGTTTGCATAAGGCGGGGCCACGTATTCGTACCCCAATGCTGCTACCGGCGGGATTTGTTGGTGGGCCGAATCGCACCCACCGCCACTCGACGTGGCCGAATTGTAACAGATGTAGGCGTTGCCCCCGGTGAAGGCGACGGGCTTGTCGGCCTGGATGACGGTGCCCGTCATGTCGACGCCCTTGGGTAGCTGCCATTGGACGTACTCGCCAGCCTGCAGAGTGAAGTTGAGCTGCGTGTTGACCTGCCCTGGGGGAACGGGCCCGGCTGCGGGAAGGGGGACGTTCGGCAACATTTGCACGGCCGTGTTGTTATCTCGCGCGACGAGCTGGGCCCAAGGCGGGCCGGCAGAATCTTTCGGTAGCACCGCCATGTAGTTGGTGCCCCACGCGCTCGTCGGCATGAGCAATTCGGCACTAGGCAGATAGGATGACGCACCGCCGTAGGGCAGGATGTCGTAGGCGCTGACTGGAATGCTCGTTCGGATCCTCCAGGCTTGTCCGACCGCGCTCTGGGTGACAGCCGTCCCCCCGCTGACGGAGATCGCTGGTTGGATGGGACACACCAAGGGCGTACCGTTCTTCGATGCCGGGTCATGGGACAGAAACAGCACCGCCACCTCGTCGGGTGGGACGCCGGTCGCTGGTACGCTTTGCCACGTGGAGGCGTCAGGGTTGCTTTGAGCGATGCGGCCGAAGGCGGCGGCATCGAAGCTCTGGCCTCCACGCTCGATCGTGATCGTCGCGTCTTTGGGCCAGGCGTTGGCGAGGAATACCGAGAAACAGGGCGGCTTGATCCCGACGTAAAAGTGTGGGGTTGCGATCGTAAACTCGCAGCCGATGTTGCCTTGGTTGGCGGCGGCCGCCTCGCAGGGCTCTACGCACTGACCTTCCTTGCATCCCTTGTCTGGCCAGCAGTCCTCGATGACCACGTTCGACTCGTTGAGTACGTATTGGAGATCGGAGCTGCAGGTACGAATATCGGACGTGTTCCCGCCAGTTCCCGCCAAATTGATTCCGGCGCCAGAGCCTACGTTGGCGCTCACGGTTGCGCCGCCGGCGCCGTTGCTCGTGCCGGTGGGCGTGCCGTTATCGTCGATGAGTTGGGCCTCAGTCGTTGCCGAACAGGCCGCGAGAATGAGCCCAGCGCCTAGCGTCAATGCGCGAAAGATGGCTGCTTTGGTTCTCGTTGTGGTCATGAACGGTAGCGTATCACCACGCAGCCCATGCGCAACACCGGACCGGGGCGGCCTACAGAAGCTCGTCGACGGGCCCGGCGCCGACCCGAACGATCTCGATATCGCCCTGACTCAAGTCGACGACCGTCGTGGCGATGGTCCCGCAGGTGTCGGCCTCGAGCACGAGATCGAGCGCGGGGAACACCGAATCGATCGTCCACGGATCGGCGAAGGGCTCTTCTCCGGGCATGCAGGCCGTCGTGCCGATGATGGGGTGCCCGAGCGCTTCGACGAGGGCGTGGGCGACCGGGTGGTCCGGCACGCGTATGCCCACGGTCTTCTGTTTTGTTTGAACGAAGCGCGGGACGTCGCGCGTGGCCGCCAGGATGAAGGTGTAAGGACCGGGAAGAAAGTGTTTCAAAACGCGGTACTGAGCGTTGTCGACGATCGCGTATTTGGCGATGTCGCTCAGGTCTGCGCAAACGAAGCCGAGGGGCTTCTTACGGTCCATGCCCTTGAGCTGGTAGAGGCGGTCAATCGCCTGCTTGTTCATCAGGTCACAGCCCATCCCGTAGGCGGAGTCTGTGGGGTAGGCGATGAGTCCACCGTCGCGAAGCACACCTAGCGCGCGGTCGATTTTTCGTGGCTCCGGATGCTCCGGGTTGATGGAGAGGAGCATTCAGCCTAGCCCTTGAGGGCTTCGCTCCCACCGATGATCTCCATCAGTTCGGTGGTGATGGCGGCCTGCCTTGCACGGTTGTACTTCAGCGTGAGGCGGTCGATCATGTCGCCGGCATTATTGGTCGCTGCGTCCATGGCTGTCATGCGGGCGCCCAGCTCGGAGGCCATCGACTCGAAGAGAGCGCGCAAGATCGAGATCTGCACGTACATCGGTACGAGTTGTTCGAGTAGTCCGTCCTTGCTGGGCTCGAACAGGAATTCCACGTTGTGCTCTTCGTCGTTGGCGGCCTCTTCCTCGGTCGGGTTCGCGACGGGCAATAGGGCTTCGCACACGACGTCTTGTGTCATGGCGCTCTTGAACTCGTTGTACACGAAATAGATGGCGTCGACAGGCGCGTCGCTACGCAAGAAATGGCCGAGAACCGTCTTGGCCAAGACGCGGGACGTGCTCCAGTCCAAGTTGTTCCACACGTCTGGGATGTACTCGATCGGGGCTTTACGCCGCGTGAAGTAGTCGCGTCCTTTTCGTCCGACCACCATCAGCTTGACTTGTTGGCCCTTCGCCTCACGTTCCCGCCACTGTTTCTCTGCCAGTTTGCAGATGCTCGTGTTGAAGCCGCCGCACAGTCCGCGGTCGCTGGTGAGCACAACCAGCATGACGCGGCGTTCGGGGCGGACATCGAGCAGGGGGTGCTGGTCGTCGTCGAGCGCGAGCGCCTGAGCGTCGGCCTCTTCGTTGACCTCCGCGAGATTCTGGCGGGCCTGTTGCGTGACTTCGCTCAGAACCTGCTTGGTCTTGACCGCGTAGGGCCGCAGCTCGGTGATCCGAAGCTGGGCGCGATTGAGCCGAGCCCCGGCAACCATCTTCATGGCGCGCGTGATCTTCTGCGTCGACTTGACGCTCACGATACGCTTTCGGATCTCCTTCAACGAGGCCATGTGTTCTCCTGCTCCACTCTAGGAATGAAAGATCGTATCCTTACTCGGCTGCGTCCGACGCATCCTCTTCCAGCGCAAACTGCTCGCCGAATGTCTCGAGCATCGCGTTGAGCCGCTCGACGAGGTCGGCAGAAAGGACCTGCTTCTCGGAGATGTCAGTGAGAATCTCTGGGTGCTTGGTCTCGCAGTACTTGTACAGTTCTTCTTCGTAACGAGCGAGCACCTCGATGGGCAGCGCGTCGACATAGCCGCGGGTGGCGGCGTAGATGATGAGAACCTGCTTGTTCACCTCGAGGGGGACGTACTGACCTTGCTTGAGGATTTCGACCAGCCGTGCGCCACGCGCGAGCTGGGCCCGGGTCTTGGCATCGAGATCGGAGGCGAACTGCGCAAAGGCCGCCATCTCGCGGTACTGAGCCAGATCGAGACGGAGCGTACCGGCGATCTTCTTCATGGCCTTGATCTGCGCGTTGCCGCCGACGCGGGACACGGAGATACCGACGTTGATGGCCGGGCGAACGCCGGAATAGAACAGGTCCGACTCGAGAAAGATCTGCCCGTCGGTGATGCTGATGACGTTGGTGGGAATGTACGCCGACACGTCACCGGCCTGCGTTTCGATGATCGGCAGCGCGGTGAGAGAGCCCCCGGAGTGCGGGTCCTTGACGATTTCATAGTCGCTCGCGAGCAACTTGTCGCTGAGCTTTTGCATCAGCTTCTTGCGGTCGTCTCCTTCGGCCTTTTCCGCTTTCTCGAAGAGGCTCTTGTCGACGAGCTTGTAGGCGGCCTCCTTGGAGCTTTCCATGCCGGGAACACCAACATGCACTTGGCCGTCGACACCGCGGAAGGCGTCGTCGCCAGCGGGGACATCGGTACCCTTCTTCACGACGTAGACCCGGTCGGCCATCTTCGCGGCGCGCTCGAGCAAGCGGGAGTGAAGGTAAAAGACATCGCCCGGGTAAGCTTCCCGCCCTGGCGGGCGGCGCAGGAGCAAAGACAGCTGACGGTAGGAGACGGCTTGCTTGGAGAGGTCGTCGTAGATGCACAAGGCGTGGCGACCCGTGTCGCGGAAGTACTCACCGATGGTCACACCGGTGTAGGGGGCGATGAACTGCAGGGGGGCCATCTCGCTCGCGCCGGCGGCGACGACCGTCGTGTACTCCATCGCGCCGTGCAGCTCGAGCTTGTCGACCACCTGGCGGACGGTTGACTGCTTCTGGCCGATGGCGACGTAGACGCAGTAAACGCCCTTGCCCTTTTGATTGATGATGGTGTCGAGCGCGATGGCGGTCTTGCCGGTTTGGCGGTCGCCGATGATAAGCTCGCGCTGACCGCGACCGATGGGGATCATCGCGTCGATCGCCTTGAGCCCGGTCTGCATGGGCTCGGTGACGGGCTGACGCTGAACAATGCCTGGCGCTTTTACCTCGACGCGGCGGCTGAGCTCCGTATCGATGGGCCCTTTGCCATCTATCGGCTGTCCCAGCGCGTTCACCACGCGGCCGAGGATGGCATCACCGACCGGCACATCCATGATTCGGCCGGTGCGCTTGACGAGAGCACCCTCGCGAACCTCGGAGGTCTCACCGAAGAGGGCACAACCCACGTTGTCCTGCTCGAGGTTGAGCACGAGGCCGAACAAGGTGTGGCCTTCTCGATCGGTTTCGAACTCGACCAGTTCGCCGGCCATGGCTTTGCTCAAGCCATGCACGCGGGCGATGCCGTCGCCGACCGTGATCACGGTCCCGGTCTCGGAAATGCTCGGGGCGTCTTGAATGTTCTGGATCTGCTTACGGATGATCTGCGAGATCTCTTCGGCTCGAAGCTGCATGCGGTCCTCTGTATTCTCGATCAGGTTGCGCGAAGCGATTGACGGAGCTGTTCTAGCTTTCCGCGTACGCTGCCATCGACGATGCGGTCACCAATTTGGGTGACAACACCTGCGATGAGGGAATCGTCTAGTTGGAATTCGGCCACCACCTTCTTACCGGTGGCTTCTTCAATCTTCTTGGTCAGGCGCTGGAGGTAGCCTGAGGCGAGCGGTTTGGCCGCACGCACGGTGGCCCGCAGGATCCCTTGATGCTCGTCACTCAGAGCGTTGTAGGCTGCGACCAGGTCAGGCAAGGTCGAGAGCCTCTTCCGCTGAGCGAGAAGGGCCATGGTGCGCGTGGTCGCGTCGGAGGCCTTGAGGCTCTTGCCGAGCTCGACGACGATGCTGCCCCTGGCTTCATCGCTGAGGCTTGGAAGTTGTTCGAACTGGCGAAAGTCGTCGCTGCATTCGTATGCGGCGGCGAAAGCGGCTAGCTCCTTGGCGATCGCGTCGAGCTTGTTTTCGTCCCGCGCGATTTCGAACAGCGCTTGGGCGTAGCGGCGGGCCACGGCTGCTGTGCTCATGACTTCACCCCATCGTCGTCCATCGCACTACCGATTTGGTCGAGATACTCTTCGGCGAGCCGGTCGTGGTCAGCTGGGGTGACGCTCGACTTGAGCAAATCTTCGGCGGCTTGGAGTGCGCCCTCGAGCGCCTCCTTCGAGAGCTGGTCTCGCGCGATCTTCGACTCTTGGGCGACCAAGAAGTGTGCATCGCTCATCATCCGGTCGCGGGCAGAGCTGAGATCCTCGCGTGCGAGCTGCTCGTCGTGCTCGCCTTCGAGTCGATACTGAGCCCGCAGCTCGTCCCGCTGTTCTTCCAAGTGCTCGAGCCTGTCGTTGTATTCGGCGAGACGCTTCTTGGCTTCCCGCTTGATCTCGGTGGCTTTGTCGATCTCGCTCATGACCGACTGCTTGCGCTTGACGAGCGCCTCGCGGACCTTGGGTCGACCGAAACGCACCAACAAGAAGAAGACGAGGCCGACGTTGAATACCGTCGCGGCCAGCGGTGTGGGCTCGTTGCGCGGGTCGCAGTGATCGTCGTGGTTTTCGTAACGCCAGAGAGACGGGGTCCACTGCCACTTGTACCGTGGCCAGTTGGCTTTGAAACTGGCTTTCAGTCTCTCGTACGTGTTGGCCTCCGGGGCCACGGTCACTCGCTTTGGGGGCGGCGCTGCCGCGAGCGCCTTGTCGTTGTTGGCCATGAACAAGCCGTGCACGAAGTTGATCGGCTTGGGCAGGTTGTTCATTCCGTCGCCCACACAGTGCCCGTGCTCGTCACGCGGGTACCGAATCTTGGGCCTGGTCGGCGGTTTGATCCTTCGCGTGCCGAAACCGGGAATCTGGAGCGGACGGCCCGTTCGGGGACGAGCTGCGGGCCTACGCGGCTGCGCGCGCGGTGGTCGTTGGTTGATCGGAGGGTGTCCGGCCGGCAAGGCTCGGTTTGGGTTCGGCTTGCGCTTCGCGTTTGGTTGACGCGTTGGCTGCGGTTGGGCCTCCGCGTCAGACATCGTGAGCAAGCCGAGAGTGAGGCTCGCGACGAGGAACACGAAGCAGGCTCGGCGCAGGGTCTTGTTCTTGGCGAGCTGTTTCATCACGAACTTTTCACCTCTCGACCCAACACCCGACTGGCGATTTCACTCGCGAGCGTGGCCCGTTCCTGTTCGAGATCGCGCTGGATACCTGCGACCTCTGCGCTGACCTTGCCCATGCCCTCATCGAGCGTCTTGGCGATGGCGTCGCGGGTCGAGGTCGTGGCCTCATTTCGCAGTTTGGCCAGCTTCGAGCGGTTGGCGTCTCGATCCGCACTCGCTTCACGCCTCGCATCATCGAGCTGGGCGTCTGCCTCTTTTTTTAGGGCGAGGGCTTCCTCGTCCATTGCGCGGGCTTTGTCGATGGCCCCAGCGGTCCTGCGTTCGCGTTCCTCGAAGACCCTGAGAAGGGGGTCGAAGATCAGCGGCTTCATGAACACGACGAAGCCAAAGAAGAGCACCATGTGAACCAGAGCGCTCAAGTCGAGATCGAGATTGATGCCCCCAGAGGCGACCAGAGGGGCCTTCGAGAGGGGACCGGAGAGGTGTTGGAACAGCTGTGTCATGTCAACAGGACTTCGCGCGCCAACTAGCATGCTCCGGGAGTTGGGAAAACCCCAGCTGAACAAAGTATCTGGAGTGTCGAAAAATCAGGGTAGTTTCAGGATCTTACGAGGCGCCTTGAGGGCCGTGCTCTTCGAGAATCGCCAGCCGGCGGCAGGTTTCGAAGGAGCGGGCCCCGCCGGCCTCGACAGGGACGCCAGCAGCTTTCTCCGCGGCTTCGGCCTCGGCGGTTGAGCGGCAGAACGGAGCCGCCGCGATGGCCTCGCGCCATGGCACATCGACCAGTCCGCCGTCCCGCAGAGCGTGCACGAGCTTGAGCGTGCGAAAGGCGTCGAACCAGTCCCGCAGTCGCTTGCGACGATCGGGGACCGAGTGGGTGCGCGCCGCCGCCTCCACGAGGGCTTTTGGAGCGCCAATCGCGCGCAGAGCGGTGCCGAGCCGGGCGTGGTCCGATGGATCGAGTGCTTCGCCTGCGCGCTCGTACACCTCTTCGTAGGCCCGCTCGGCAGGGGCTTCGTCGCAGGCTTGGAGCGCGGCTAGCCAGCTCTTGAGCAGTTCGAAGACCTTCGGGTCGTAGATCCGGTAGCCCTCGACGTTTTTTGCGATGTCGTGCGTGGCGCGCCCTGTGCCGAAGGGCACCCGAAGTGAAGCGCGCGCCACGATGGCCACCGGCGAGCTGTCGGCGTGATGGATGCGGCCGACCTTGGCGAGCTTGTTCAGGAGGTAAAAGTCCTCTCCGGCCTGTCTCTTCGGTACGCCTCGTACCGTGGCGTAAGCCCTAGGCACCGTAGCGATGCAGCTGCCGATGCTGTGATATGCGTAGGGCGAGGCGGCGTGTCGCAAGCCCAAGATGTAGTAGCGAAGATACGCTTCATAGCGTGCGTGGGCCTCGTCAATCGTCGGCTCGCCACATGGCTCATGAAAAAACCGATAGACGACCGCGGCCGTCGATGGCGGCACCGTGACATCGAAGTAATCACTCGGCAGGCGAACGTCGCCGTCGCTCATGTGGATGAGTGGGGCCTGGTTCGCCCCCGCGCGCAGGGCCGCCAGGGCGAGGTCGCATCCGATCTTGCGTGCCATGCCCACGCCTTCGCGCTGAGGCAAGCGATGCCCCTCGCTGCTTCGGTCGATCACCACCAGGTCGAAATGACCGGCGTTGGCGTACCAACACGGCGTCTCGTCCTGCTCGTGCAGCGCGACGGACGGAGCGTGCGCCTTCAGCGCGCTGAGTAGGCTTTCGTTCCGGGCGAGCAGGGGAGCGTCGTGCGCATCGGTGGCATTGACGACGACGATGCACAAGGTTCGTTCGCCCCGTGTGCCGACGGCGTCCAAGGCGGGGCGTATCCCTTCGAGCAGGGAAGCGGATTCGTCATGGGCTGGGATGACCAGCACATGCCGTGTGCGCTGCTCGATGCGGGAGCCGAGCGCGCACTCAGGCTCCGCGTAGCGCGCGAGGTATTTGGCGATGACGTCTTTAGGTGGTGCGGACATCAATGAACGGCAGCGCGCAGCGGAAGTTCGGCGACGATCGAGGCCTCGGCTTCGAGCAATTCGTCGAGGCGCGCGCGCACCACGTCGTCAGCAAAGCAGAGCTTGGCCAGGCGAACGAAGAGTCCATGGTGGCGAGCCTCGGCTCGCGCCAAATCGAGATAGATGGTTTTGAGTTCGGGGTCTTCCAAGACTTCGCTGATCATGGCGAGCCGCTCGCAGCCCCGCGCCTCGATCACACCGGCGATGAGCAGGCGATCGAGCAAATGCTCTTCGCTGGCTCCTCGGGCCAGCTTGCGTAGCCTGCCTACGTAACGGTCCTTCTCGTCGTGCGCCAAGGTGAGGCCCCGCTTGCTGATGATGCGGTACACCCGATGAAAATGCTCGAGTTCCTCACGGGCGAATTCGATGAGGGGATCGAGGATCTCGTGCCGGTTCGGGTAGCGCACAACGAAGGACATGCCGGTGGCAGCGGCTTTTCGTTCGCACGCGGCGTGGTCGAGGAGGAACGCGTCGAAATCGCCCATCACCACGTCGACCCACGCGCGAGGCGTAGCGAACCTGAGCTGCATCAGCCCTCGATCCAATCCTCAATGCGCAGATCGGGGAAGCCGTTGAAGCTTTGCTTTCGGCGGGTCACGAGGATGTGACCGCTACTCACAGCGATCGCCGCGATCATCACATCGTCGACGTCGGCTTCGGGCGCGATGGTGGCCCGGAACTTGGCGAAACTCTGGGCCGCATTCAGGTCGTAAGGGGCGACGCGGATGGCGGAAACCAAGCGAATCACCTGTTGCATGAGCTTCGGATTCTTTTCTTTTCGTGCTGCGAGAAGTAACTGACTCACACCGATCACGCTCGTGTAGCGTTGCTGCGGCGGTATCTGACTCAGCTGCCTGACGAGCGTCTTGGCGGGCGAGGCTCGCAAGACTTCGACCAGGGTGCTCGCGTCGATCAAATAGGTCATGACCCGTCTCGTGGTTTGGGCGGCAGACGTGGTCTCAGACGTCGACGACCGGTCTGAAACAGCATCGTTGCGCCAAAGTCGCCGACAATCGCGTCGACGAATCCGTCGTGGGCGCAACTGCCACAAAGCGTCAGAAGGGCGTCCTCGCTGGTGTCACCCTCGATGCTCGAGTCGATGCTCTTCATCTCGGTGAAGGAGATGACTGCTGCGATGGGCAACTGATCGCGATAGATGATGGTGTGTGCACCCGATCGCTCGGCAGCGCGGACCGCTGCGGCGCCGTTTGCGGACAGCTGCTCAATGGTGATGCCGTACTTCTGCATGCCTCGTCCTCAAATTGGTCGCCAGGCGCCTCGGAGGGGCGTCTATGGCGGTATCGCTGGCTTGATGCCGGCCGTCAACCAAGGGATTCGCTCAGGCGAGCCACGATCAGGCGGAGGCCGGCGTCCGGAGCGTCGTCTTGCGAGCGCATGCGACTGCAACGATCGCGGTATTCGGCGATCGCCCGAGGGTTGCGGTACCAGTCCTCGTCGAAGCTGGAGATGAGTGCCTCACGCCACCGCGCCGCCTCCAGTGTGCCGAGTAGGCGGGCCCCCGCGGCGTGGTCCAGGGTTGGCGTTACGGCGAGTAGGGCTGTGGGAAGGGCTGTGCCGAGCGCCCGCTCGCTGGTCGCGCTGAACGCGTCGCGCAAGGCGTTGCGGTTCGACGGGCCGTGGTGAAGCGCATGCCACAAGAGAGTTCGGGTCGCCTCGATGCGCAGGTGTTGCACGGAGCTTCGCGCGACGAGGCGTTGGTGTTCGCTCGCCCGGCTCGATCCCAGTCCGAGCACCACTTTGGCGAAGATGCGGTCGTCGATCAACGAGGCGAAGAGGGCATGGGCGGCGTGTCGCCGTGTTCCGCGAGGGTGCTCGTGAAGGGCGAGCGGCACATGCTTTGGTCGGCAGGCCTCGAGCACGGTGATTCCGAACCTCCCTAGAGCGCGTGCGAAGCTGCTGGCGCCCCACAGGGCGGGCAGGGCGATGCCGCCGATCCGAAGCCCGTCCACGAGCCGCGTTCCGGCAAAAACGCTCTCCAGCCAAGACGTGCTGAGACGGGCGGGCCAACCTTCGGAAGCTTCGACGCCCAGCGCTTGCCTCAGGCGCTCGTGCCACGGTCCTTCTGGAAGTTCGCGGGCCATGTCGTCGGTGTCGCGTAGGACCTGGGATGCCAAGGAGAGGATCTCGTTGGAGGTGTGCCCTTCGACCCACGGCAAGGGATCGCTCTGCCCTTCGTCACGGCGCTGGTTCGCGAGGTCGATTTCTGCCATTGAAAGTTCGTGCGCGACTTGCGGAAAGATAGTCGCCGCGTGGACTCGACGCGGTGATTGCCGAGCGCCGAGCCACGTCCTGCGTAAGTCGCGGGGCGAAGCTAGCTCGCCCGCTTGCGGAGTCGACCACCTCCGAACACGTGCCTCCTCCTCGGTCCATCGCCGTCGTTGCAGTTGCATGGCCAGCGCCCAAGGCGTCACCGCCTCGGCGATAGGATCGCCCGCTTCTGAGCGTTCGCGCAGAAGCTCCAGTTGCGCTTCGGTGATGGTTGGCAGTCGCTCGCCCAAGGGGGCTGATCGCCGAATGTTCGCTCGTGCACGTCGCCAGATTTGGCGCTGCTGGGCGATGGCGACGTCAACGGAGGTGATAGGGTCCATGGACTCGGTATGCTTGGGGCTGGTCCGGCTCGGGCGTCAAGCACGCCTCCTATGCCCGACGACCTCAATCCGAGGCAATAGCCTCAGTCCAACCACCTTCGGGTGGAGGATGCGGGCGGGCCTCCGGTCGGTGCGGCGTTCAGTAGGGTTGTATCGCCACGGCGCCCGACGACTCCAAATGGTACGAAACGCTCGCTAGAATGGCCGTCGCGCTGGGCCCCACGAGTGTGCGGCGAACCGCGACGCGCAGTCCGAACTGGCGACTGATGTAGCCCGCCCCTGCGCTGAGTTGATGTGAAGCTCTGGACAGCGTGGGGTCGAGCAAGTCAAATCGATAACCAAGCGCCAACGGCACATGGCCTGCCACCAGATACTCACCTCCGCCCATGATCCGAGCGCTGGGGCGCGTGTACGAACTCAAGTCGGCCACGCCGTCGACCTCGATCGCCATTTGGTCGTTCGCATAACCCACGGCGCCGCCGACGACCGTCGGTAGAAACCCGTGGTTCGGGTAACTCAAGTTGTGACCGAACGCGGCGAAATTCAACCCCGGGGTCACTTCGACGGTCAGGCCAGCATCGAAGCTCACATCGTTGATCAAGGGCTTGCGACCTGATGGTGGGATGTCCGGATCCAACAGCCCGCCGGAAGCGCGACTCGTGCCGAGCGGACCGAGGCCCTGTTGTGAGACGTTGAGATAGCGCCCGGTGAGCCCGATGTGCACTTGTTGGGAGATGGCGAAGGCGACGGAGATTCGCCCGTCCATGACACTTCGGTCGACACCATCGGGATCCATCAATCCGCCCACAAAACTGAACCCACCAGACAGGCGACGCGACGAGTCCACAACCGTTCCACCATAAAGCTGCTTGTTCGCTTCGGGCATGAACTGGCCCAGCGCCTGAACGTGGTAAACGCGCGTCAACCCCATGTTGGCGGGGTTAAGGAATGGGGCCGTCGTCCCGGCGCCCAAAGCGTGCAGAGCTCCGCCCATGGCTGCGCTGCGCGGGGTTTCGTTTTCGCCGTAGTTGGAGGCAAAAGAGGGAGGCAGCACGCTCGGATCGGCGTGAAGCTCCGAGCTCCACAAGCCTGATGTGGCGACGGCGGCCGCGATGACGGCAAGGTGTCCTCGCGAACACGAC
>JAPYTK010000028.1 GCA_029941785.1 Polyangiaceae bacterium
AGCCCATTGTTTACGCTGACCGGGTTGCCTTCGCTGTCGAAGGAGATGTTCCCGTCCGTCTGCTTGATGGGAAAGGGCTCGAGCAACGCCACGAAGAAGTCGTTGTATTGGCTGCACACGTAGACGGGCCACTCCCAGGTATAGAAATTGAAGTCGAAGGCGATCGACTTCGCGTCGGGCGGGGGGCGAAGCTCGATCTCGAGCGCGATGTCGTCGTGGGTGGCGCCGGTGAGCACGCCGGGGCATGCAGGTGACTCTTTCGGGAAGCCCAACGGAGGCATGCTCGTGTACTTCTTGTCGAAGCTCTCCGGGGTGCTGAAGCCAGGATCGCCCGGCTGTCTCGCTGTCCCGCTCGAGAGCACCAGAACGCGGTCTCCCTCGAACGGAACGATCTCGTTGCCGAATCCGGGCAATATTCCATGGCCAAGGTGGAACGGGGCCACGTCGAGCGGGACGCTCCCATCGATCATGGACCAGCGAGCCGAGACGAGCCCCCAACTGTCGTCGGCTTCCGGATCGGCTGCTTTGCAGATCCCCAAGGCGGCGGCGGCGAGGAGGGGGTCGTTTTCATCGATGGCGAGACCCGCGTCGCACGGCGCGTCGGGGTCGGGGATCACCTTCTGGTCATTCTTGGGCCCGCCGGAGCCGGAACCCGATCCTAGGCCTACGCTGGTGCTGGGGCTCGACAGCTGTCCATCTGCGCCCCCACCCGCTGTCGTGCTCACGACGCTGAGAATTTGGCTACTTGGTCGGCGATCGCGGCGGCCACAGCTTCCGTTCGCCAAAGCGATCACGAGAGAGCCAACGGAAATCGCGGCGGCAGGCGCGGTCCATGTGGCACGGTGAGACATCGAGTATATTGTATCTCGAAATGAGAGCCCGCGCTGATAGGATCACCCCGTGCCCGAGCGTATAGATTCTACCGTCGTCGGCCGAGGGCTCGTCGTCCTTGCGGTCTTGATCGGTTGTTGTAGCTGTGAGGAGTCGCGCCGTCCGGCGGTCACCCCTCAGCTGAAGGAGGCGACGGCTGCCCCGGCCCGCGTCAGCAAGCCGCCCGCGAAAAAGTATGAGCGTCAGGTGTTGTCGCGCGTTTATCACGTCGACAAGATCTACAAATCCATGACGGGACCCAACAGCACGGACAACATCCTGCTGAAGGACTCGAAAGAACCCGAGCTGCTCTGGATCACAGGCTTCGAGGCGCGGATGGTCGCCGCCGATGGCAAGACGGAGATGCCTCAACAGTACATGTGCCACACCAACCTCGATGTGGATCCGGAAAAGTACATGGACCGTTTCGCTGGCGGCCGGGGCATCAGCGGTCGCTTGTTCACCTTGTCTCAGGGGCAGTATCGGATCGACTTTCCCAAGGGTTATGGCATTCCGATCGTATCGACCCAGCCGCTCGATTTGAACACCCAAGTCTTGAATCTAAATGAACGGGAGGCCAAGCCAGACGTTCGTCATCAGGTGACGGTTCGCTTCGTGCGCGATGTCGAACTCGCTCGACCCTACGTCGCTCTGTATTCGGCCGGCGTGTATGGCTTGAAGCTACTTCAGGGGCCAGA
Source organism: Polyangiaceae bacterium (assembly GCA_029941785.1). Lineage (GTDB taxonomy): Bacteria > Myxococcota_A > Polyangia > Polyangiales > Polyangiaceae > JAPYTK01. Next base: position 1,569 of record JAPYTK010000028.1, read on the forward strand.
CGGTCATCACGGTGTGAGCCACGGGAAGCATGACGAGTCGCACGGGCCGGGATGTTTGCCAGGCGCGAACGCGAGCAACAACGAGTTCGAAGACGGGCAGGGGCGTACGTTCACCGGTCATTGGGTCGTCAAGCCGGGACGCGAGGTCAATCACACCCGCGTGACGGAGATCCTGAATTTGCCCTACGACACGACCGTCCATTACATCGCGGTTCATCTTCATCCCTTTGCGAACTCGATGGCCTTGCGCGACCTGACCACGGACAAGATCGTGTGGCGCGGCCATACCCGTCAGCTCAAGGCAGGCGTGGGTCTCGAGCATGTGGACTTTCTTTCGAGCGAGAAGGGCGTGCCCTTGTTCAAAGGACACGAATACGAGGTCGAGAGCGTGTACGAGAACACGTCAGGCGCCGATCAAGATTCCATGGCGGTCTTTAATTTGTATCTCCGCGACATGGACTTCCAGAAGCCTGACCTTTCCGTGCCGCGCACGGCGCCCTCGGCCACTGCTTCGGGCTCCCCGACAGCTGGCGATGCACCAATGTAAGATTTTGTAGTTGCGCATGGATGAAGGTAGGGTGTAAGAACACCTGTACCTACATCATGAAGCACATCAAGACATTCCTGGGACTCGTGGGCATCATCTTCGTGGCGGGCTGTGCAGCTAACCCTCCGCAGATCGCCAAAGCTCCGATCAACGTCGAGGAGGATGACATTGTCCTCCAAGCTGATCTGCTTCCGCCTGGCCAGGTCGAGATGTCGTGGGCACCGCAGGCTCAGCCCGAGCCGGCAGCTGCCCCGCGGCCCAAGCCGTTGCGCAATCCCGGTTTCGTCTCGAACCGCAACACCCGCGGCCGCTTGTTCGTCTTACCGACGACCCGTGAGAACTAAGAGATTTGCGCGTCAATATGGCCCGCCTGTCGGAAATCGGCATGGCGGGTTGAGCTATTTTGTACGGACAACTTCGTTGAATTCATTCGCTAATAAAGAAAAATTACGCACTGTGTCAGTATTTGTCTTGAAAGGTAGGACAAGGTGGTTATATATGGTGCATCAATAAGGCGGAAGACGCGGCTTCGCGTCGCCGAAAGCGGGCTCTAGAAGGTCCGCAGGGATTTTGGGAGAGAACGATGAACATCAAACGAATCAGTCTCGGATTGGCACTTTTTGGCGCGACGACCGCGGCGGCTTGCACGGCTGACCTGGGCACCGACGTCGGCAACGAGAAGTGGAACCAGGCCAACAACCCGGCCTATGTGGACTCGTCCTTCGAGTACAACGTCGACCAGCTTCCTGTCATCGGCGAGGCGGAGCAGGCTCCCATCCCGGCTGACTACTGGGCCACCTACAAGGACAGCATCAACCAAGAGTGGGATGGTGACAATGCGTCGCCGGCTGCGAAGTACGGCGAGGCTTTCGGCATCGAGGGTATCGAGGACATCATCAGCCGCAACTACGGCATCGATGCGCACAAGGGCAGCCGCAAGTCCTGCGAGAGTTCGAGCGACTGTTCCGACCTCGAAGATGGCAGCAGCTGCGCCAAGCGCCGTGGCCAGGATGAAGGCGTTTGCATCCCGACCTGGTGGGGGATGTGTCACGGCTGGGCGCCCTATGCGATCAGCGAGCCCGCAGCCAGGGAGCCCATCGAACACAACGGTGTGACCTTTTACCCCGGCGACATCGAAGCGTTGATGTCACTGGTCTATGGCAAGGGCTTGCGAGTGAAGTTTCTTTCCGAGCGCTGCAACGAGAAGAAGCCAGAGGTCGAAGAAGATGGTCGCATTCCGGAAGACGAATGCCGCGACATGAACCCTGGTTCCTTGCACATCGTTGCGACGAACATGCTCGGTCTGCGCAAGAAGGGCTTCGTCGAGGACCGCACCTACGACCTTCAGGTGTGGAACCAGCCGGTGCGTGGCTTCCGTGTGACCAACGCAAGCGAAGACGGCAAGCTCGTCGAGGTGACCAAGGATGAGGCTGTCGTGCTGCTCGGCATGCCCGAGGGCAGCGACTACACCTACAACCGCGAGGCGGTTCGTTTCTTCCACGTCAAGCTGGCGCTCGACTGGATCACTGAAGCGCACCCTTCACACGAGTCGAACGTCGACAACCCGAGTTACACGCGGACCGACAACTACGAGTACATTCTCGAGACGGATTCCGATGGGAACATCTTCGGCGGCGAGTACGTGGGGGCCAGCCGGGAGAACCACCCGGACTTCGTGTGGTGGCCGACGTCCAAGCCCAATGGCCGGATCGCCGAAGGCAACGTTACCTACGACAACGTGAAGTTGCTCAACGACATGGCCGCTGGCGTGGCCGAGTGAGCTTCGCGCACAAGAGTTGACCTAACTTATTGGCTTGAATGGCGGCGGCGCTTCCTCTTTCCGAGGTCGCGCCGTTCGTCGTTTGTGAGGGCGCGGTTGCGTCGTCGGCCGAAAAGGACGCCCCACGCGCCGATCAACGCGAACAGAAGACCCCGTTGGGAGCCGCCGGGTGTGCCCGGGAGCTGACAACCGCAGCCGTTGTCGATCAGCACGTGTCTCGTATTGGGTCCCGGTTTGGCCCCGCCGTCGCTGCCGCCCCCTCCAGCCCCCCCGCTGCCTCCCCCGCCGGTCGTCGTGGGCGTGTAGTCGCCATACACCGTCACGCCGTCGCTCAGCGTGTCGATGGATGGGTCGCCGCTCACGTGGATGGCGCGTACGGCGAAGGTATAGAAATGGTTATCCTCGAGCGGGAGCTCGCTCACCGTATGTTCTGTGGCCTGGCCGACGTCGATCCACGCCGGGTCGGTCAGGAACTGACCCAGCCCGTCCACGATCGCGACGTGATAGGCCATCGCCCCGTCGACGGCTTGCCAGCTCGCCGATAGGCGTCCTGTGTTGGGCCGGGAGTCGATGTCTCCGTCGTTGAGTCCTGCGTCGGGATCGGTATCCAAGACCGTTTGCGGGGCCGCGATGGCGGCGTGTTTGACGCCATACAGATAACCGTCGGCCGCGGTGAACACCAACTCGTCTCGACCGTCGCCATCGGTGTCGGCGAAGATTGTCTCGCCCACTGCGGTGTTGAAGTTCATGGCGAAATCGATCGAGAGAGCGCAGGGGTCTACGGCGTAGAGCCAGCCGTCGGAGGATCCGACAACGACGGTCGGCCTGCCCTTGCCCGTGAGATTGGCGTGCGCGCTCGCGGTCGTGAGTTGACCCAAAAATGATCCGGCCATGGCTGCAGCTGCTTCGCTGCCGTATGCTTTGCCACCGGCGAGCGCCATGGTCGCGGCTTGTCCGGCGCTCGAGCCAGCGATCGGAATGATGCTCAGCTCCGACCGGCGGGCCCATGATCCGACGACGAGGACCGGCCCCTTCGAACACGGAGCAATCGCTCCGTAGGGAAAGTGTTGGCCGCCAGGCGCCGTCGTGAACCGCAGGGTCTTCAGATCGTTTTCGAGCGCGGTCGGGCCGTAGTTGCTGCCGTGCAAGATGTGCTCGGGTTTCTGATCGCCGTCCGTGTCGTAGGCGCTCACCATCGCGTAACAGCCGCCGACGTACAGCCCGCTCAAGACCACGCTGCCGTCTTGCCCGTCGAGGACGTGGGTCTGACTCGCCGCGTGGTGCAGCACGTCAACCCGTCCGTCGCCCGTGAAGTCGCTGACCGTGAGGCCGGCGGGTTGTCGACCGCAATTCGGTTCGGTTGGCGTCGCGTTCCAGAGGGTGGAGCCGGTGATGCCGTCGATGGCCCGTGTCTGCAAAAGCGTGTTTTCGGGCTCGCCCCAATGAAAGAGCAGGTCGGGCGTTCCGTCTTGGTTGATGTCCCCTGGCATGATGTCGCGCAGTGGCAGACCTTCGAGCGGCACATCGAACAGCAACGTACCGTCGGGGCGTAGACTGACGACTCGGTAGGAGGGCGGGCTGGTCGCTGGCTGCTGCTGGGCGAAGCTCACGATCCCAGGACTGCCGCTGTCGAGCGTCGAGATGATGCTCGCGGCTCGCGTCTTGGGCCGTTGCCACGCTCGGGTGGGTGGGCTGGCGAGGCTGGCTGAGGCGGCGTCGAGGCGCAGCAAGGCGCCGCGGCTGTCGGGGACCACGATGGCTTGCTGCAGACCTCCATCGAGGACGGCTGCGACGGGGGTTCTTTGCAGGTCGCCCCAGGTTCCCGCGGCATAATAGCCGCCGATGCGGATGCCAGGATCGGTGAGACCCAGCGGGGTTGGCACCAGCTGCGAATCGAGCAGCATCAACCGACCGTCATTTTGCGCCACGCCGAGCTGGTTGGAGCCGGTGTCGATCGGTGGCAGCTTCCACAGATTGAGCGCGCCCACGTCCACCGGTAGGGCGTAGACGGCCAATTGCTGCGGTGATTGTCCGGAGGTCTTGTACGCTGTGACCTTCTGACCGCCGCTCGCGCTGCGGGTGATAAGCTCATCGATCCCGTCTTCGTCGAGGTCGACCGTCACGGTCCGGTGATGCAAACTACTGCTTCGCGACTGTTTCGGGATCCACTCCGTAACGGGTCGCCGATCGTTGAGTTTCCATCGCAATACCAAGGTCGCGCCTTCGAACGCGTAAGCGGAGAGTACGCCGCCGTGGAAGGTGAGAACGAGCGACTTGCCGACTTCTTCGACGGGCGCGATCCCCACGAGTTGTTCTCCGCTCAGGTTGGTGATTTCCGTCCCCGTCTTGGCGTCGAAGATGCGCGTCGTCCAAAGGTCTTGCGCGTCCTTGCTCGCGATGGCGACTTCGATGACCCCGTCTCCGTTCAGATCGACAAAGGGATCGACGTAGCTCAGGTCACCACCGTCGTCTGGCGCGACGATGTTGCTCCACAGGACGTCGAGCGAGTTTCCGTTGCGCTTCAGCACGGTCACTTTTCGTTGATCAATGGCTGGCTGCGTCGATCGATTGAGCACGCACAGGATCTCATCGCCCGGCGCCCCGTCCACGTCGTGTCCGCGGCAGCTGTAACCCTGGGTCCAGGAGCCGAGTGGGGGGGAACTGGCGAGCGTTGTTCCCGTCGCGCCATCGAGCAGGTAAAGTGCGTTCTCATCGCTGTTGATGACCTCGAGCGGCGGTGTGCCATCGATATCGACGAGCGTGAGGGAACGGTAGCCGCTGCACGCGGCGTGGGGCAGATCCCAGAGCGAAGTGGCGCTGGCGAAACCGTTTGCAAAACTGAACACATAACCTGCGTTGCCGCTGACCGCTCCGCAACAAGCACATTCTTGGGTGACCAGATCGTCCAAGCCATCCCCGTCGAGATCCCCGACGACCGCGCGTCCGAGCGTGCCCATTTGTCCTGCGGGTTGTCGCCACTGGACCTGGCCGGTGCTGGCGTGGAGAATGACGACTCCGCCCTGCGTGTGCACGACGATGTCATCTTGCTTGTCGCCGTTCAGGTCGCCGATGCTCAGTAGCTGTTGGTACCCGCCCGGCGCCGTCTTCCACACGATGTCATCGTTGGACCGCTTCGCAACGACGCTCCCTCCGCTCAGGTGGACGAGCTCGGGCGTGCCGTCGCCGTCTACATCGTGCGCCAATAGCGCCGCGCTGCTGAGCGAACCGCCGAGGTAGTAGCGAAAGTAGACCGCTGGCTTTACGACGTCGCTGCTTCCCGTCGCGAGGCCGGTGCGCTTGGGGTCGTGTCGTTGTGTCGGCCAATCGGCTCGAGCCGAGGCCGCGAGCAACAGCCCGCATGAGAGGCCGAGCGCCACCCTTGAGGTCAACCAACGCATCGAACAAACAGTATACGCTCCTTGGAGCCGAGTGCCGCTACCGCCCGCAACTGGTCACGGGATCACCCGATCCGGCCCTAGATGGACCATCGTAGATCCAGAGGTATGGCTATGCCCGTAAGTGTTATTCAATACTTAGGTGTATACGACAATGGAACACTTAATGCTTAAAGCGCCGACAGAGCCTACACTATCTCACTTAGGCCTACTACGAACACAAACAGGATGACGGAGACTTTCACGATGCGAAACCCAATTATCGGCGCCGCCGCTAGCCTCATTTTCATGACCGGCCTAGCCGCAGGCTGTAGCACCAACATCGGCGAGGACATCGGCCACGAGAAGTGGAACCGACAGAACAACCCCGCCCACGTAGACGACAACTTCAAATACAATGTCGGCGAACTCCCGCTGACCGGTCAATCCAAACTCGAGCCGATCCCTGCCGACTACTGGGCGACCTACCACGACAGCATCAACGCGACCTGGGACGGCGACAGCCCGTCGCCTGCGACCAAGTTTGGCGAGGCCTTTGGCATCGACGGCCTCGAAGACATCATCAGCCGCAATTACGGCATCGACAAGTATCGCGGCAGCCGCAAGTCGTGCAAGACCAGCTCCGACTGCAGCGACCTCGAGGACGGCAGCAGCTGTTCACGTCGTGCCGGAGAGGTTTCCGATCCGGACACCGAGGGTTATGTCGACGGCGTCTGCATTCCGAGCTGGTGGGGCATTTGCCACGGCTGGGCGCCTTACGCCATCAGTGAGCCGGCAGCGGTGAACCCCGTCGAGCACAACGGCGTGACCTTCTACCCGGGCGACATCGAGGCCTTGATGTCCTTGGTGTACGGCAAAGGGCTGCGCGTGAAGTTCCTCTCGGAGCGATGCAACGAGAAGGCGCCCGATCCCGATGAGGATGGTCGCATTCCCGAGGACGAGTGTCGGGACATGAACCCGGGCTCGCTGCACGTTGTGGCGACCAACATGCTCGGCATTCGCGGCCAGGGCTTCGTCGAGGATCGAACCTATGACCTCCAGGTCTGGAATCAGCCGGTCAAGGGTTACGATGTGACCAACGCGACCGAGGACGGCAAGCTGAAAGAGGTCACCAAGGCCGAAGCCATTGCGCTGCTTGATGCCGAAGGCGAAACGTATACGTACAACACGGACGCCAAGCGCTTCTTCCACGTAAAGCTTGCGCTGCACTGGATCACCGAAGCGCCCCCGTCGCAATCGTCGCATGTCGGCGAGTCGGCTTACACGCGAACCGACAATTACGAGTACATTCTCGAGACGGACGCAGACGGCAACATCATGGGTGGTGAGTACGTTGGCTCGAGCCGGACGAATCACCCGGACTTCGTGTGGTGGCCCACCGCCAAGCCGAATGGCTGGGTTGCGGAGGGCAAAGTCACCTACGAAGATGTCGCGATGCTCAACGCCAAGGCGGCGGCCGGCGGTAGTGACGAGCCGAGCGGCGACGAGCCGGTCGCGAATGGTTGCTCGCACAACGAGTGCCAGACGGGCGAAAAGCTCGTCAGCGACTGCAGTCCTTGCGCGACGACGGTATGCGAGCTCGACCCGTACTGCTGCGACACCGAGTGGGACAGCTACTGCATCGACGAAGCCCGTAACCACGCCTCGTGTGGCTGCGAGTAATCGCTTCCGTCACAAGGTGGCGTAGGGCTCGAAACAGCCCGCGCCAACGAACGAAGCCCCGAACCTTCAGCGGTCCGGGGCTTCTCGTTTTTGTCCTGTCTCGGTGCTCAGAGCATGAGCGAATCGAGTTTCCTCAGGCCGTGGCGCTCGCCCATGTGGCTGGCGAAACGAGCCAGCGTTTTCTTTGCGATGTGCGTTCGGCCGGCGAGAACCAGAGCGACCATGACATCCGTCGCTGCGTCCGGATCATCCCGGCGCCACTCGAAGGCACGGTCCGACATGTACTCATAGTAGTCGACCACCTGCCCTTGGACGGTCTTGAGCAGCCGCTTCACCAGTAAGCGGTCGGTGCGCTGAATCAAGTTGGCGTCCGAGAAGGGAAACGCGAGCGGGTTGGAGCTGACTCCGTATTGGGGGTACGCGAGGTGGGTGTCGTCTTGCGTGCGGGTGTCCGCCGTGCTCTTGCGAATGCTCGGGCCGGCGTCCCAGGCTGTTTTTAGCTCCATTGTGCTGTTCGCAACGCAACGGCGAGTGACGTGAGAGACGGGAAAACGGAACTCCTCGATGACGTCCTCTCGAACCCTGTCCGGCGTGCGGGCGAGCTTGGCGGACAGCTGTCCCACGAGCGCGCGCGCACGCTGCAGGGCGGTCTCCTTTTCCCGAAGCCGACGCGTTGCTTTGTCTGCGTCGTATCGGGCACGCTTGCAGCGACGTCGGGCTTGTTCGTATTGATCTTTGGCCCGTTTGCTTTTCTGCGACGTCTGCGCGTAGGCGTGTTTTGCGTCGTGGAGCTGGCGCCGCTCCTCAGCGAGACGCTGACGCATGCCGTCTCGGTTGTGGACGAAGCCCTTCTTTCGTCGCGCGCGGCGCGCGCGGGCGAGCCGTCTCTCCAGTTCGGCGATACGCTGTTCGTGATGCTGGACATCGACGCGGGCGGCATCTCGTGCGCTCGCCGCGGCATCGCGGGCCTTTCGTGCGGGGATTTGCTCGAGGCGTCGGCATCGCTCGGCCGCCGCGCGCTTCCGCTTCACCGAGCGGCGCTCGGTCGCGACCTCGTTCGCCAGGCGTTGGGCCTTGGGCTCCGAGCCGTGCAGTTTCGCTGCGATGCGTTCGTACTGGGCGTTGGCCACCCAACGGCTGCCGGCGATGTATTCTTGAGTGGCCGTCGATTGGGTGGCGAGCTGGTCACAGGCCATCGGCGCCGCGGATAAGGCCGCGACCATGGTCGCCCCGTCACCATCAGCCGGGAGACGCACGCCGGAGAGCTTGAGCGCATGGTGCTCGAGCATGGTTCCCACTTCGAGGGCTCGTTGGCTGTCCTTGTCTGGTTTCACTGCCAAGATGAACGCTGCTTGTCGGGCGAGGGCAGGGGCCAGTCGGCGGAGCGCGGCGCGGTCTTCCGGGCGCTGCGCGACTTCGTAGGCTCGCGCGTAGTGTGCTGCGGCGACTCCGTTGTGCTGCTCGCTCTCGGCCTTCTTTGCCTCGGAGACCAGGGTGTCCGCCCAGGCGTTGCGGATATGGCTTCGCCGCTTCTTGACGATTCGCGCCTGCGTCCGATCGTAACGGGCAACCGGAGCCAAGGCTTCGATGGCGTCGGCGTGGTCCCCGCGAGCGAGGGCACTTTCGCTCTTTGTGTAAAAAGCACGCCGGATGATTGCACGTCGCTTCGCGACACCTTTCGCGGTCGGAAAGAGCTTGTCGATGCGCGCGCCGAAAACGTACGCCGTCTCCATGCGGCCTTCGGCGATCTGCTTGTCCAGCTCGGCCATCATTCGCTCGAGGATCTCGCCTTTCAGCATGTTGCCTTTTTTCGGGTCGAGCCGAGCGACGTATTTTGCCTCGGCGAGGGCGTCCTCGTAGCGACTGGCTTTCAGCTGCGCGCGCATCTCGGCAGTCGCTTGGTCGATGGCGTAGGGCCGGATCTGATCGCGAAGCCGGCGGGCCTTGTCCGAGTCTGAATCGTGCTGCAATGCCCGATCGTACTCGGCCAGTGCGGCGCGGTAGTCACCGCGAGCGGCGTGATCATGGCCCCGGTCGAGGTAGTTCTGAAAGGCGCAACCGCCGAGCAGCGCCCCTGATAACAGGATGGCCATGGCTCGGTGGGTCCAACATGGGTTGAAGAACTTCATATGGATGGGACGGTCTAGCGCGGGGAAGTGAGCATTCTTTTTTCTCGTCGGCCTGCCTTCGTAATGGTTACGGGGGTGGTTATATGTGTGACCACATGGATCTTTCGTCACCTAAATCACCACAGTTACCTACATTGTACTACATAGTCAGATTCGGGTTAGATGATGTAAGTGGCTGATAATATATGATTCTATGTGTTGTCGCCCAATGTCGCACAATGTGGTCCAGGACTTGCTTATGCAGGCTGTGTCTTGGAGGAGAACCACTCAACGACCGAGTGGTCATGAACGGGAGCAGTGATATGCGAAGCACCAACACCATAAAGAAACTGATAACAGCCGCCGTGATGCTGATTGCACCACCCGCGCTGATTTTGCCTGCCTGTACGAGCGATGTGGCCCCTGAGGACACCACGCAAGCACCGGGTCCTGACGGTGGCGACGGCCAAGGCGACGATGGCGAGGGGATTTGCCTACTCAACAACTGCAAGACGGATCTCGAGTGCCAAGGCTGTTCCGACGGTCGCACCACCTGCAAGGTCGAAGAGAACCGCTGTGTGGCTTGCGATCCGGTGAGCGGCAAGGGCTGCGGCGAGGGCGAGCAGTGTTCGCCCTACGGGCTCTGCGTACCCGAAGGTCTCACCTGCGACTCGGACGCTGAAGGAAACCCGACCGTAAAGTGCAACAGCAACGCGGACTGCAAAGCGTGTAGCCCCATGCATCAGGTTTGCGACCCCGCAACCAATTCGTGTCAGGCGTGCACCGCAACGAACACTCAGCACTGTTTGCAGAGCGACATCTGCATCGACAAGTCGGGTGATGGCCACCCGGAGAGTTGTTCGCCCAAGTGCCCGAGCAGCTGTGATGCCGACAACGATTGCAGTCAGTGTGGCGGTCCTGGCAACGAGGCCCACGCGTGCAACGCTCACAAATGTGCGGAGTGTTCCGACACCTACCCCTGTCCAGCTGGGCTTGAGTGCAACAGCGGCAGCTGCGTTCCGCAGTGCGGGATCCCTGGTCCCACCGCTGGCGACTGCACCTCGGACGAAGACTGTGCGTTCTGCGGCGATCCGAATTCACCCGACAAATGGGCCTGCAAGAAGCCCATTAACTCCAACGGCCCGAACGACCACGGAACGTGTGGTCCCGATGCCGCCGGGTGCTCGGACCTTGGCAACAGCGTCGCGGTGCTTCCCGCTCCCTACGACCAGGTGACGAACGCCTGCTCGGACGACAACGACTGCAACGGCGTCGGGATCACCTACAACGTGGGCGCGATGGTAAAGAAGCTCGTCGGCAAAGACGAGATCAACCTCGGCTTCAAGAAGGTCAAGATTCAGGACGCCAACGTCCAGTACGCCATGCCAAAGTGCGCGGACATCGACATCACCGAGAACATCAGCTGCGGCGTATGCGTTCCCTGCGAGGTCGACTCCGACTGCCAGCCCATCGATCTCGACAATGTCATGAGCGACCTCTTCAAGGGTGACCCGCTCGCCCAGATCGCCGGCAGCATGCTCATCGACTTGCTCTACGGCAACACGCCCGACCACCACTTGAACTTCTTCTGTCAACCGGTGGCGGCTGGCTACGGCGCCTGTGTGCCCTGCTCCAATCCTCTCCAGGCTTGTGGCACGAGCAACAACAACAACAACATGGGCGGCGGTAACAACAATGGTGGCGCCAACTGTGCTCACGGCCTTTGCGACCAGGGTGCTGCTCTGGACCCGAACTGTGACAGCTGCGTGACCAACGTGTGCAACCAGGACAGCTTCTGCTGCACCAACTCGTGGGACAATCTCTGTGTCGACCAAGCCAAGAAACTGTGCGGCGCCAACATCTGTGGCGGCGGCGGCGGTGGTGGCTGCGACCACAGCGAATGCTCCTCGGGCGGCAAGCTCGACAAGAGCTGCAGCACCTGCGCGACAGAGGTTTGCAATCAGGACGCTTACTGCTGCGACAACCAGTGGGACTCAATCTGCGTCAATCTGGCGAAGAACACCGCATCCTGTGGTTGCTAAACGTTTCCACCATACCCAACGCTGAGTTTTCGCTCAGCCCCGACGGGCCCCGACTGTTGTCATGCAGTTGGGGCTCAGTCGTGTCGGAGGTGGGAACTGGTCACAGGCGCTCCGGCGCGATAGATAACGGCTGTGCCCTCTTCTGTACCCCTTGCCGCATCGACGAAACGCCTCCCGAGCTGGCGTTACGTTGTGGCCCTCGCCTGGCTAGGGGCATGTGTTGCGGGCGCGCTGTGGTGTTTCGGAGTGTTCGACCGGGAGGCGCCGCGTGCTCCTCTTCGGCTGATGGTGGCCGGTCAGCTGCTCCCGGCGACAGCTGTCTCGAGCTCCGAGGGGGCGGTAGCCGAGGCACTCGACCGCATTCGGCGTTACGCGACGCAGGGGATCGTGCTGCAGGTGCCAAGCGCTTCCGGTGCGGAACAGGCCAAACACAAGCTCGCAAGCTCGGCGATGGGGGCGGAGATCGATCGTGCGCACCTCGTGGCGTTCATGACGGACGCGCTCGACCCCCAGAGTGCATTGCGGCGCGCCTATGAAGAGAGAAGGTCCAAGGACAGCCAGGCTGTTCTCCATGTTCCCATCCCGATACGCGTCGATCCGGCACGCAGTGCGTCGCTTCTGTTGACCATCAAGGATGAGAGCGATCGCCAGGCGGTTGACGCGACGGTCGATATGTCGACGCGAACCGTTCGCCCTGAGCGCATCGGCTTGCGCATGGACATCTACGCGACGCTCGGTCGGCTCCAAGACACCATCGCGGCGGCCGGCACCGAGATGCAAGCCGTCGTCGAACAGATCGAGCCGCGGATCCGGGCCGACGCGCTCGCGAACGTGAGGCTCGACGCCGTGCTCGGATTTTTCGAGACTCGCTATTCGCGTAGCGCGAAGTCTCGGGCACGCACCTACAATTTACGCTTGGCGGCCTCCCGGCTCGATGGTGCGGTGGTACTTCCCGGCGAGACCTTCGATTTTAATTCCATCGTCGGGCCCCGTGACGAAGCGAATGGGTATCGAGTCGCGCCTGTGATTGCCGAAGGAGAACTGGTGGATGGAATTGGCGGGGGCACCTGTCAGGTATCCGGAACCCTGCACGGTGCTGCGTTTTTCTCTGGACTCGAGATCGTGGAGCGTCGACCGCATTCTCGCCCGAGCTCCTACATCAAGCTGGGCATGGATGCGGCCGTTGCCTATCCGAGCATCAATTTTCGTGTGCGAAACCCTTTCGACGTGCCTGTCGTCCTTCACGAGACGGTGAAGGGCGGCGTGGTGAGGGCAGAGGTGCTTGGGCCGAAGCGCAAGCACACGGTGAGTTTCTTTCGACGCGTTGACGCTGTCATTCCCTTCGAGGTCGTCGAGCGAGAGACGGACAGCTTACCCGAGGGCAAGCGGATCTTGTCTCAGCGGGGCGTTCCCGGGTTCAAGGTCACCGTGTTTCGAATCGTTCGCAAAGGGGCGTATGCCGTGCGAACGAAGGTGCGGGATCACTATCCGCCGACGATGCAGATCATCAAGGTGGGCACGGGGCCCGAAGACAAGAAGTCGCGTCTGCGCGATGATCGGCATCGGGAGTACACGGCGGATGAATACCTCGTCATGACGCAGGGACCGAAGATCGGTTTGCGCCGCGGTCAGGCAGGGATGGTCGAGAGCCGCGTGCCGGGCAAGACGGGCCGCCGGGGATGGCAGAAGGAGGAGGGGATGCCAGTGTACGAGCCCGACGAAGAGGACGAAGACGAGGCAGAGGATGCCGGCGAAGGGCTCAAAAAGGGAGCGAAGGCGACCGATGGGCCATCGGCCAAGAAGCGCTCCGACCGCGGCGGCGCAACGAAGCCGGGCAAACCGAGCGAGCCCTAAAATTTCGGGGACGTTGCGAAGTAGGACCTCCTCGTGGCACCCTCTGGACGTGTCGCACCATGCTAACCACCGGGGTCGCCCGGTGATCGTCCTCGGGATATCCGGCAGTATCGCCGCCTACAAGGCGGTCGAGGTCGCGCGCTTGCTGCTCAAGGCCGGAGCGCGCGTGCGGCCGGTGATGACCGATTCTGCCAAGCATTTCATAGGTGAAACGACGCTCGCGGGCATTTGTGGCGAGCCGGTGATCAGCGACATGTTCGCCCCGGCACAAGGGGGCGAGATCCATGTTGCCTTGGGGGCGGAGGCGGACGTGGTCGCGCTCGTTCCCGCCACGGCAGAGCTGCTGGGCGCTCTCGCCCAGGGCCGAGCGAACGACGTCGTGAGAGCCACGGCCCTGGGCGCGGCCTGTCCGGTCATCGCCGCCCCGGCCATGCACCCGCGGATGTGGAGCCACCCAGCGACCCAGAGAAATGTTCGAACGCTGGCGGCGGATGGGCGCGTCGTCCTCGTCGGACCGGAGGATGGCGAGGTGGCTTCAGGCGAGAGCGGATTGGGGCGCATGTCGGAGCCGAGCGCGATCGCGGCCGCGATTCTCGCGTCGTGTGGCGACCGCGATCTGGGCGGGACGCACGTTGTGGTGACGGCCGGGCCTACGGTTGAAGACATCGATCCAGCGCGTTTCATGTCGAATCGATCGAGCGGCAAGATGGGGTTCGCCGTGGCTGCTCGAGCGGCCGCCCGGGGGGCTCGCGTGACGCTGGTCGCCGGACCGGTGTCCTTGGGCACCCCGACCGGAGTCGAGCGGGTCGACGTGAGGAGCGCCCTGAACATGCGTGACGCTCTGACGGATCTGCTCGCGGAGGACCGCAATGGGAGGGCTGCCGACGTGGTCGTGATGACGGCAGCGGTGGCAGATTATCGACCTGCGGAGCCTGCTACTGAGAAGATGAAACGCGAAGGCGTCAGCGACCGGGCGCTGCAGCTCGTCGCCAACCCCGATCTGATCGCGGAGATCGGGGCGGCCCGGCAAGGGGACAGTCCGTACCTCGTAGCGTTTGCTCTCGAAACGGTAGGCGGAGAAGAACTCATCGCTGCCGCGAGAGGTAAATTGCAGCGCAAGCGTGTGGATTTGGTCGTGGCCAATCAGGCCAGCGATGCCTTCGATCGCGACGACAACGTGGCAACCTTGGTGACCGCCGATGTCGCCGAGCCCCTCGAGCGGATGAGCAAAATGGCGCTCGCCGATCGCATTCTCGACCGGGTCGTGGCATGTCGTCAGCGGTGAACGATTCGACAAAGGACGACGGCCCTCCGAGCGGGGAGGATCACGAGCACTCGGCAACGGCGCGACAGGATGCGGGTCGATCGAAGCGGGTTCGACATGCGGTTGGTGTCGGGCTGTGCGTCACCGCGCTTGCAGCGGGCGCGACGGCGATGTCTTTTGGCCCGAGCGCGGCAGCTAGCCCCCGGGTGCTGCTCTACGTCGGCGTGACCTACGCGGTCCTCGCCATCGGCACGCTCATTGGCATGTGGCGGCGTGGTGAAATCGCGCGCCGCATGACTCCAAAGTTTGGTGATATCAGCATCGCGGGTTTGATCGCCGTGACCCTTCATCTCGCGGCCGTCGTCGTCGTTGCCTTTATCATCGGCACGCCTCGCGAGGGTTGGATCATGCGCGTGTACCTTCACGTTGGTGATCCGGCTACAACGCGGGTTGCGGGGGTGGCGGTCCTCGTCGCTCTCGTGGGGGCGTGCGAGGAGATCGTGTGGCGGGGGCTCGTCAACGCCAAGCTCATCGAGGCGTTTGGGTCCGTGCGGGGCATTTTGAGCGGCACCGTCCTTTATGCCGTGGCTCACGTCTCGACCGTGTACTTGTTGCGCGATGTTGCGGCCGGACTCAATCCGCTCGTGCTCGTCGCTGCCGCGGGTTGTGGCTTGGTTTGGGGGGTGGTGGCCGACCAAACCGAGCGTTTGATGCCGAGTATTGCCGCCCACGCCCTGTTCACATGGTCGGTGGTGGTGTTCCCCCTTTGGCAGCTCTGAAGACCGCGCGCGTCCGTACCGTTCGCCGATCGAGCAGTCGGGCAAGCCTCCGGACGTCTGCTCTCGTCTAGTCTTCGCTCAGGATGCGCCCGAGCTCTTCATCCGAGATGTCGAAGTCTGCGTAGACGTTCTGACTGTCGTCGTGATCGTCGAGCGCCTCGAACAAGTTTAGCGCCCGTTCGGCGTCTTTGCCGGTGAGCGGTTTCTTGTTCTTGGGGATGTAGCCGGGGCCGCTGCTCTCGACCTTGATCTCGGCGCCTTCGAGCGCTGTCACCACGCCGTCGATGTCTGCGACATCGCACAGTAGTTGCCAGCTGTCGCCCTCTCGCGCGAAGTCCTCTGCTCCGGCGTCCATGGTGACTTCCATGAGTTGGTCCTCGTCGGCCGCTTCCGTCGGCACCGTGATGACCCCCTTGCGGTCGAAAGCCCAACCTGCGGTGCCACCGCCACCCAAGTTGCCCTGATGTTTCTCGTAGACCTTGCGCAGTTCGGCGACGGTGCGGTTGCGGTTGTCCGTCATTCCCGCCACCATGAAGAGCGTGCCCCCCGGGCCGGTTCCTTCGTAAAGAACCTCGTCGTAGTTCGTGCCCTCGAGTTCACCGGTGCCGCGCATGATCGCTCGCTTGATCGTGTCGTTGGGCATCTGGCTGCCCTTGGCGTCGGAGACTGCTTTGCGCAGTCGAGGATTGGCTGACACGTCACCGCCGCCCATGCGTGCGGCGACTTGAAGCTCTTTGATGAGCTTCGTGAAGAGCTTGCCCCGTTTAGCATCCGTGGCGCCCTTCTTGTGTTTGATCGTATGCCATTTCGAATGGCCGCTCATGATTTACCTCGTTGACCTACTGCCCTCGGTTGTGGGCGGGGCTGAAGATAGTCAAAGCCAAGGGGCAGAGTCAAAAGCGGCTGGCATTTCCCGCGAATTTGGGCTTTAGCGGCGGGTCTTGAGGGCGGCTCTGCGGAGGTGTCTGCTCAGCGCGAGGTCGATGAGCTGCGTGACGAGTTCGCCGGCAGTGATCCCGCTCGCCGCGATCAATTGGGGGTACATCGAGATCGCGGTAAACCCAGGTATAGCATTGATTTCATTGATAAATATGTCTCCGCCTGCGGTGAGAAAAAGGTCGACGCGCCCCATGCCAGAGCAACCGAGCGCGACGAAGGCGTCGATAGCAACCTCTTTCACCGCTTGCATCTGCTGCTCGCTGAGATTGGCTGGAACCTCGAGGCGAGCGCCATCGGCGTCGATGTACTTGGCAGCGTAGGAGTAAAACCCGTCCGCGTGCTCCACGCAGATCTCACCGGGGACCGAAGCGATGGGGTCTTCGTTGCCGAGCACGCTGACTTCGATTTCACGACTGTTGCTCAGCCCTTGTTCGATGACGATTTTGTCGTCGTATTTTAGCGCCTTGTCGATGGCCCGGGGGAGGGCGTCTCGCGAATCGACTTTGCTGATCCCAAGTGAAGAGCCCATGTTGGCGGGCTTTACGTACACGGGGAATCCCAGGACCTTGCAACGGTCGATGCAAGACCCCGCGTCACGCTCGTAGTCGCTTCGGCTTAGCACCTGCTGTAAAACGACCGGGATCCCCGATTGGGCGAGCACCTGTTTGAGCAACACCTTGTCCATCGTGGCCGCACTCGCCGCGACTCCGCACCCCACGTAGGGAACGCTGGCGAGCTCGAACAAGCCTTGGACGGTTCCGTCTTCGCCCATCGGGCCGTGCAAGACGGGAAAGGCGGCATCAAAGGGCTCTCTTTGGACGACCCGGTCGCCTTCGATGGTTAGCAAGAGGCCGGCGCGGGAGCTGCTCGTCGGCATCGGCGCCATCATGACCAGTGCCCCCTCCTCGTCGAGTTTGATGTTTTGTGCGCTCGGCGTGAGCGACGCGAGATAGTTCACGTCTTGGCGACGCCACCGTCCTTCGCGATCGATGCCCACGAGCAGCGGTTCGAAGCGCTCGCGGTCGAGCGAGGCGACGATGAACTGTGCCGAGAGAATCGAGATCTCGTGTTCGGCACTACGCCCACCGAAGAGCACCAAGATGGTCTGCTTGTCCGCTGTCATGCGCTGCCGGAGTATTGTGGTGCCGGAGCCGGCGCAAGCTTACTTTCGTTTGGGGGCCTTCGGAGGGACCTTGGCGGCAATGGGCTGGAAGTTCTTGCGGGCGACGCTCACGGCCACTTGGTGGATGACGTGTCCGTCGGGCAGCTCCAGGCTTAGGCTCTGCACGCGGCCGCCTTCTTCGTCGATTTCCACGACCCTCACCTTGGTTCCCTTGCGAAGGCGGGCTTCGCGTAATTGGACTGCGTGGATGGCGACGAGCCGCGTGCCGGGCTTCATCCAATCTACCTCGGGTGCAGCCGACGCGATCGGGCCAGCGAGGGCGTCGGGCACCGGGGGCAAGGTCAGCGAACCAGCGATGAGGCCGAGCGCGAGGGCCGCTGTTGCCAGTCGGGAGAGTGAATCAGTGTGAAGCACGGTGGTTATACGTAGTAGGGCCCTATTTTATTTCAAACGAATGACAAAAAAACAATCATCCGCAGGCAGGTCGCCAGCCACCAAGGACCTTGGCAACGAATTCGAGGCGATCTTGGCCCCAAAAGAGGTACGTCGCCTCACTGTCGGGGGGCGTCACCAAAAAGCACGGGGCGCCACAGACGCCGACCTGCTCCGCCCGTTCCGTCGTATGGCGCAGGGCGAGCTTGACGTCGGGGTTGGCGCATCCCTCGAGCAGAGCCTCGCCGTCGAAACCGGAGCTCGAGGCGATGGACGCCAATTGCTCGGTGTCGTTGATGTTTTTATTCTCCGCCCAGTAGGCAGAGAAGACTCTGGAGGCGAGAGCGACGCGGTCGGCTCCTTGAAGTTGCAGCGTCATGCGCAGTGCCTTGACCGTATTCATCGGGAAATGGCTAGGAAACTCGAAGGGCACCTCGTGGTAGGCGGCCCAGCGATGGATGTCCAGCGAGGCATGTGCGCGTTTTGGTGCGGGCATCTCGAACAAGGGCACGTTCGCCGTGCCGATCGAATTGAACAGCGCACCGAGCAAGAAGGGGGTCCACTCGACGGTCGCATCGTTGTCTTTGGCCACGCGCTCGACCTGCGTGGCGCCCAGGTAGGCGAAGGGGCTCGAGTAGTCGAAGAAAAACTCGATGTGACCGCGTTGGCTCATGCTTGAGCTCCCTCTCTTGCGCTGGCGTTGTGGATGGCTCGCTCGACGAAGTCGATACGGTCTTGGCCCCAAAAAAGCTCGGGCTCCTGGCCGGGGCTCGAGACGACAAACGTGGGAACGCCGAAGGCACCCGCGGCGGCGGCCTCATCCGTTGCGCTGCGCAAGGCGGCCTTGATGTCCGCTTCGCTCGTGCGGGCGGTGATCGCTTTGCCGTCCAGATCCGCCTCGTCGAGGACCTGCGCGACGACGGCCTCGTCCGTGATGTCCAAGCCGTCTCTCCAATAGGCTGCGTAAAGCGCTCGGCCCGCTTTCTCGGCATCGGACGACGCGAGCACCGCGCGCATCGCCATGACGGTACGTCGCGGATGCTCCGCTGGCATGGCGAAGGGGACGCCGTAGTGATCGGCCCAGCGGTGCATGTCGAGCAGATTGAGCTTGGCCTTGTTGGCCGACATGGTTGGCATCGGACCATCGCCAGCGCCGATGACGCGAAACAAGCCGCCCAACAGCACGGGCCGCCAGCGCACCTCGACTCCGGTCCGAGCTCGCAAGCCGTCGATCTGAGTGTGCGCCAAGTAAGCGTAGGGACACACTACATCGAAGAAGAAGTCGATCTCGGGCTTACTCACGTTCGGCACGTTATCACAGCCTCGCTCGTGCTCGGTTCACGAGAGTCTGGAGCCGCTCTCGGGTCTGCTCGCGCAGCGCACGCACGTCCCGGCCGTGCGGCGGCATGACGGGCTCGCCAACCTCGACCGCGACGCGGATCTGGCGTTTGCCGGTGACTCGCTTCATGTGGACCCCGAACGACTCGTCACCGTAGCCGGCCTCCGGATCAGCGTAGGCGAGACCGATGGGGACAATCTCGGCTTGGGCCAGCTGGGCGGCCTTGAACGCCCCTGACTTCAGCGGTCGAATCTCGTCGCCCGAGAATGCCGTGCCCTCTGGAAACATCGCGATGGAGTGCCCCGCCTTGAGGGCGCGCACGATGGTCTTCAATGCGCCAGCGCCGCTCTGTTTGGAGCTTCGATCGACAAACAGGGTGCCCACTTGGCGCGCCACGTAGCCGATGACGGGCCAGTTGGCGAGATCGGCGCGGCTGAGGATCCGTGCCTCGAGCGTCGCGATCGCGATGAGGATATCGAGCCCCGAGCGATGGTTCAGAAGAAACACGCGACCGCGACCATTGGCGCTCTGACCCGGATAGACCTCACCTTCTTGTGAGTGAGGCCCCGCGCGAAGTGTCTCGACGCCGCAAATCGACAGGCAGCTTCGGCCGTAGCGATTCATCCAGTCGAGGGTGAGCGGGTCGAGCGCGTCCGCTTCGCTCCGCCGGCGGGCCATCGTGAGGCCCACGCTGTGCGTGAAGGTCGAGCCGAGGATGTTGACGGCGCGCGACACCGAGCGGGCCGAAGCCAACCACGCCATCTCAGCGGTCCTTTGTGTCTTGTTCGAGCGCGGCTCGCAACAGCGCGTTGGCGAGTTCGGGATCGGCGCTGCCGCGCGTGGCCTTCATCAATTGCCCGACGAAGAAGCCGAGCAGTTTCGTCTTTCCAGCGCGATACTGTTCAGCTTGTTTGGCGTTCTTCGAAACAATCTCCCCCACGAGCTTCTCGAGGGCGCCTTCATCGCGCATGACCTCCATGCCGAGTTCCTTCGCGCGACTCGCCGGGTCCCGATCGGTTCCCGCCACGTCGCCATACAGCTTCTTGGCTTGCTTGCCGCTGATCGTTCCGGCCTCTACGAGGGCCAGCAAGGCGCCCAGTTGCTCAGGGCTAACCGGAAATTGGGCATCGAGCCCGTCGGTCTTTAGGTCTCGTAAGATCTCCGCTCCGATGAAGTTGCTCGCTCGCTCGGCCGTTGCACCGGTCGCGACGGTGGCCTCGAAGAAACGGGCCGTCGCGGGATGTGCGGTGAGAACGCCGGCCGCGTAGTCGCTGAGACCGAGTTCCTTCGTGTATCGCCGCTGCTTGTCGGCCGGCAATTCTGGCAGACTTTCTCGTTGCTCGGTGATGAGTCTCGTTTCGATGACGAGGGGGGGCAAGTCCGGGTCGGGGAAGTAGCGGTAGTCGTCTTCGTTCTCTTTCTCGCGCAGGAGGTAGCTATGTTTCTTGTCGGCGTTGTAACCCCGCGTCTGCTGCTTGAAGACCTCGCCTCGTTCGATCAGGCGGATCTGGCGATGAATTTCACCATCGAGCGCCTCCTCGACGAATCGAAAGGAATTGATGTTCTTCATTTCGACGCGCGTGCCGAAGTTCGAGGCGCCGGGTTTGCGCACGGAGACGTTGGCGTCGCAGCGAAAGCTACCTTGTTCCAGATTGCCGTCGTTGACGCCCAAGAAGATCAGAACGTCCCTCACCCGCCGCATGTAGTCTCGCGCTTCGGCGGGTGAGCGCAGATCCGGTTCACCGACGATCTCGACGAGTGGCGTGCCGGCTCGATTCAGATCGACGCGTGAGTGCTGGTCGCCATGGATATTCTTGCCAGCGTCTTCTTCCATGTGAACGCGCGTGATTCCGACGGTACGGGCGCCGAGATCGGCTTCGATGTCGAGCGTGCCCCCGGTTGCAAGCGGCTGATCGAATTGACTGATTTGGTAGCCTTTGGGCAGATCCGGATAAAAGTAGTTCTTCCGAGCGAAGATGCTCTTCTCGTGCACCTTGCAGCCGAGGGCCAAGCTCGCCGCGATCGCCATCTTTACGGCTTGCCGGTTGAGCACCGGCAGGGCGCCGGGTAGGCCGAGACATACGGGGCAGGTGTGGACATTCGGCGGATCTCCGAAGCTCGTCTCGCAGGCGCAAAATAGCTTGGTTTGGGTGCCGAGTTGAGCGTGGATCTCCAGCCCGATCACCGGCTCCCAGTCGCCGTAGCGACTCGTTATTACGGCCTGAGTCATCTACGCCGCTCATAGCGCCGCTGGAGCCTCAGGGCCAGTGGTAGCTGGTCTTCACGAGGAAGGAGGTGTTGCGGATGGCGCCGGAATCGTCGTGGAGATCCATCTGCTGCACGATGAAGATGTCACTGCCGGGGAGGTAGGTCCATCGCAGCCGATTTTGCACGCGGACCAAGTCTGCAATCAGGTTGTAGCCCGCGTAACTGTTCAGCGAGAGCTTGGTGGTAAATCCAAACGTGAAGCGGCTGTTGAGCGTGAGCGAATCGAAGCCCTCGCGGTCATCATCGAAGACGATATGGCGGTAATCGGAGCCGCCCCGAAGACGAAACAGGGGGACGGGAGCCCACTCGGCGTGGAGCTGAAAGCCGGTCATCGTGCCGTCGTAGAACAGGCCGGAGTAGATCAGGCCGTTGGCGCTCAGGCTCTGGGTGTTCGGCGTGTTGAAATAGACGAGTGCCTCGCGGGTTCGGTACGGCTTGGCGGGAACTGGCGTGTTGCGACCGACCTCGAAAGCCTGCGTCACGGTGTTGAGGCCGCGGGAGGCATAGGCCCCGACGGCGAAGCCTGCATCCCAGACGATCTTGAGGTTGCCGCTTCCTTGCCAGTCGAGCAGTTGGTCGTCTTCGGCGGAGACGACCCCCGAGATCCCTTGGCTGATGACCACCCGTCGGATGCCGTAGGCTCCAACCGTCGGTTGAATGTCGAGGTTGGCAGCGGTCTGGTGGACGCCGACGCGTTGCAGAAAACCGAGGTCTGTGCGCAGTTCAGGGTGAAGGTAGGCGTAGCTGGCGCGGGGGTGGAAGAGCTCGTCGCGGAGCGATACTTCGACGCCGCCCCCTGGCGCGACGCGATTGGCGAAGGCACCGTTGCCCGTGCCGCCGGTGGCCACGTCGGGCGCCGCGGCGTCGGCACCGGTGACCGATCCGAACGCCGCGGTGCGAATCAACAACGGTACCGCCTCGCCACGCCAAGTCCCATCGACCCCAAAGGCCACGTTATGGTCGCGGGAATTCTCGAGCGAACCTCGGTGAGTCAGCATGACGCCCGTGTTCGATCCTCCTCCGAGTTCGACCGTGCTGCGTGCGGCAGCGTGTGAGGTCCAAGGCAGGACATCGGTCGGTCGGGTGGTGACCTGCAACACTCCGACTCGTACTTTGTCATGTGGGCGCCCAACGGTCTTGGCGCCAGCCATGATCGGCACGGTGTTGCCGTCGTACAGGCCGATGCGCCGGCTGTACAGGAGCTGACTATGACCGGGTTTTCCGAAGCTGAGGACTTCGAGGTCACGTAGGAAAAAGTCGCGTTTCTCCGGCAAGAACAAGCCGAAGCGACTGAAGTTGACGATCTGGTTGTCGAGATCGACTTGGGCAAAATCCGTGTTGAGCGTCAGATGCGTCGCATAAGAGCCAAGCTGAGCGAGCGCATCGACGCCCCCGCTGAGGACGGCTTCGTTCTTCGCTCGCGAGCGAACGCTCTCGCCCGCTTCGCGTCGGAACCCGCCGATGGCGTACGGCACCAGCGCGACGTGGCTCGCCACCGAATCGTTGGCCTCGTCGCCAAGCCGCCCGTCCAGTTTCGCATCGAGCCCCGACATCGTGCCGTACCGACTCGCGGCGATAGGGCTGAAGGGCGGAGCCATCAGCGCCCAGTCGTAGCTGCCGTTTCGTCGAGCGTGATCACGTGTCAGGTTGAGACCGATGATGGCCGGCCGATTCGCGGGTTGGATGCCGAGCGCGGCGAAAGGGATGCGCAACTCCGCCGTCCAGCCGTTTTTCGTTCGTCGAGCGGCGCCCTGCCATACGGCATCGAACTCGATGCGGAAATCCTGTTCGTCGATCCCCCGGTAGTCGAGCTTTGCGCCGCCCGCATTGATGGCAAAGCCAATCGTGGTACGTCGATCGAGCGTGGGGTCTATCTTGATGCTGATGACGTCGTCACCGAACATCGCGAAGTCATCACGAGTGCGTGTTTGCGCGCGGATGTTCTCCGGTTGATCGTCTTGCGCACGGACGGCGAAATACAGCGCCTCGTGGTCGAAGAGCACCGTGAACCGAGTGTCGACGGGGGGCGAACTTCGCAAGCGTGGCTGTCGTTCGACGAAGTCACCGTGAGACGGCACAGATTGCCACGCGGGATCATCGAGTTTGCCGTCGATGCGTGGCGGGTCGGTTGTACGATGCGCCACCGCGTGCGGCCCATCTCTGGTCGCGGCCGCGTCGCTTGCGTACGCTGGCGGGGCGTGCGCGCCGGCGCAAAGGGTGAGCAGGCTCAGCGCGGCGGTGGCGTGTGGCCGGGTCCAAGGCATGGCGCGGACCTGCCTGTCAACGAATCACGCGCACGCGGATTTGGCCGCCACGCGCCTTGCCGTCGAGAACCACTTCGTAACGGTTGTTGTCGAAACCGGTGTCTTTGAACAACTTGTGGACTTGGGCAGCCCGAGCATCAGCCAATTTTCTGCGTACTCGGCGCGTGCCGATCACGACGCTTAGCTGGGCTATCGTGGGGTTGGCCCGCGTGGTGCTCATGATCTCGCTCAAGGCTGCCAAGCTTTCGGCCGTGAGCATCGAGCGCCCACGGACGAAGCGCAGCGGCGGAGTGGAGACGAACTCCTTTTCTTTGAGCCGAGCGTAGGTTGGGCAGCCCGTCGGTGGCGTGCCTGGTTCGATGGGGCAGGAGTCGATCGGGTTGGGGATGTGGTCGTTGTCCCGATCGGGGCAACCGTGGCCCCGCGGGTCGTCATGGGCCGGGCCCGCCTCGCGGGGGCACGCGTCATCTTCCAGGATGCCGTCGCCGTCATCATCGGCGCTGCGAGGACAACCGCGCTGTTCCTTCTGGCCGGCGGCATCGGGACAGGCATCGTAGCTGTCGGGGATGCCGTCGAGATCTCGATCCGGGGGGGGCAATTGGACGGCCACGGGATCACCTTGGTGCTGGTAGGACACGCTGAGTATTCCGCGGGCGGCGGCGGTTCCTGGCGCGCCTCCGAAGCCGGCGCCCCCGGCGAGCTTGATCATGAGGGGGCCGGCGTGAAAGACGAGCGCGCCGAGCGGCTCGAAACTGGGCGCGAGATCTGCATTGCCGAGGCCGGGGGTCGTTCCCCCGGGGCCGTCGGCGGAACGAAAGCTGTACAGCGCAATGTGCGGCTCGGCGACGAAGGACGTGAGGCTCGATAGTCGAAACGCTGCGGCGCAACTCAGCGCAAGACGGTCACCGTCTCGGCCCGCAAAGAAGAGCGGAGCGATTCCCGTCGTGCAGGCGTAGCTGATGGCCCCACGCTTGGCGGCAAAGAAGGCTGTCGCTTCGATGCGCGGCGAGGCGCCAGCATCGGACATGTACGCTGCGCGGCTGCCCGTGGCAGCCCAGGCTCGAGCGCCAAATCCAACGTCGAGTTTTTCGCGATTCAGCGGCGTGAACAGAAGGCCGAGTCGGATGTCGCCGACTCCGGCCTTGCCTGCGCGCATCGTTTGGGCATTGACGCTGAGATCGTCCTCACCTCGTTCCATGACGGCGATCGGGAGATTGGCTTCGAGCGTCAACCAATCCAGGGGGGCGAGTGCGGCGCCGACATGGAGGAGCAAGGCGTGGCGCACGAGCGCTTTGTCGCTGGTTTGGCCTGGAGAGTTGGGCGCCCCTTGAACGACTCGCGTGGTGAGCGGCTTGAGGGCGTAGTCGCCCGTGAGGCGCACGGCGTAGCTCATCCCCCGGTCAAAGGAGTGGCGCGGGCCCTCGGCGCGAATGAAAGGGCTTCCGGCTGAAGCCGGCTGCAGGCCATCGAGCCGCACGGCAGCGTCATGGCTCTGGGCGTGGGCTCGTGCGCTCACCGCAAGGACGCCCGCTGCCGCGACGCCGGCGAAGAGGGCGAACTTGCCGTCGCGGCATCGTCGCGTAGGTGCACCTTTTCGCGCCACCCGGCAAGCATAGACCGCTCTTGCTCGCGTGGCGCACAAGAATTGGGGCGAGAGAAAAATAGTGTGGAATCGCAATGGCTTGGGGCGTCGTCCGTCCGCCCTAGCGCCACGTGGCGTTCAGCCCGCGCGGCGTAGGGGCCTACGAAATGATATCGGGCCTGAATGAATCACGGCGGGCCGCGTCTAAGGTTCGTAGGCCTGCGTCACGCCGTACGGACGCCGAAACGCAGGGCATGATCTCCACGGCTAAAGATCTGGCGCAGCGAGTCACGAGGAACCATGATGATGTGCATGAAGGTGTCGAGAGTGAGTGCCCATAGGCGGCATCGTTTTTCCCGCCCGGCAACATGGCTGATCGCCTTGATGTCGTTGGTGTTCGTCTTGTTCGCGCAGCACGCTGCCGCTGAAGAGCCGCCGGCTGACGCGACGGTCGACGCAGGGGTCCAGCCAGCTGATGCACCCTTGGCGGATGACAGCACATCGGAACTGGCCGCAGCGGATGCCGGCGACGATTACGATTACGAGGCCGACGCGGATGTTTCCGCTCTCCGCGATTTCCGCAAGCCGCTCGAGCCTTACGGGCAGTGGGTGCGAGACCGTAAGTACGGCACGGTGTGGATCCCCGACAGGGTCGTCGTGGGCAAAGACTTCGCTCCGTATCGCAGCGATGGCCGTTGGGGTGTCACCGACGAGGGCGACTGGGTCTGGATCAGCGACTTTGATTGGGGATATATCCCCTTCCACTATGGTCGATGGGTGTGGATCCCCGCTCGTGGTTGGGGCTGGGTGCCCGGTCGTACCTATGCTCCCGCTTGGGTGGTGTGGCGTGTAGGCGAACCCGGTTACGACTACGTCGGCTGGGCTCCTATGGCGCCTTCCTATTATTGGGTCGATGACACCGCGGTGGCCGTTGTGGGCCTCGTGACCTTGCCCTTCTGGTTTTGCCACAGCCATTACTTCTTTGACACGCATTGGCATAACCACATCGTTCATGGATCCCGCGTGCACGCCATTGCGCGTCACACGCACATCTATGGCCACCATGGCCACTACGGCCACCATGGCCGCCACGGTCATCACCGACGGCCAGGACATCACTATGCCAAAGGGGCCGGCGTCAAAGGCCATGCCGGCGCCAAAGGGGCCGGGGTCAAGGGATCGGGGATGAAGGGATCGGGCGCGAAGGGCGCATCGGCCAAACGCGCTGGGGCTCCCGGTGGCAAGCAGCCATCGAAGATGCGAGTACGGGCATCTTCACCGACCTTCGAGGCAGCGCGAATTCCGAAACGGTCGCTACCGCGGCGTCGGGTCAAGCCGAATCGCCGGGCGCTCGCCATGCGCAGGCCTGCGGCGCGCTCGCGCGCAAGGACAGGTACAACGGGATCGGCACGGCGCTCGAGAGCCGCCGAACGCCGTGGAGTGACGCGCCGTGCTCGTTATCCTCGCGTGCGTCGCGATCGACGAACCGGAACCGCACGTCGGGCGGCGCGCCGTCCGCGTCGTAGTCGAAGCGTCGGTACGAGCACCATTCCGAGCACTCCTCGGACCCGAACGATGGATGCAGCACGCGGTCGCAGGACGACCACGAGTGGGCACAAGGCGTCGCCCTATGCCGCGGGTCGTTATCCCCGCACCACCCGGCCGCGTTCTCGTACGCGCACTCGTACTCCCTCGCGTTCTCGTACGCGCAGCCAGCCCTCACGTTCTCGCACGCGTTCTCGTAGCCGCACCACTCGGCCGCGTTCTCGTACGCGCAGCCAGCCCTCACGTTCTCGTCGCGGCTCCACTAGCCGCCCGTCGCGCTCGCGTACGACCCGTCGTCGTTCAACCTCCAGCGGGACGACGAAGAAGCGCAGTCGTAGTTCGAGTTCCAGCAAGTCGTCCTCGAAGCGGCGGGGCACCTCCCGAGGCAAGAAGAGGAAGTAGGAGTCCATGATCCACGGAGCCAGATATCTGTTCTTGTTGCTGACGATCGCCATGGTCGGAGCGGGGTGCATCGTCGTGCGCGATGACCACGATGTGGTTGCTCACACCACGATCGAAGCTGGTATCGAACTGCAGACCCAACTGGGTGAAGGCGCCGGGGTCTTCGTCGAGTATCAATCCGGCGGCCACTGGCGGATCTGGACGAGTTGCGACACCCTCCTCACGGATCGGAGCTGCGATTTCGAGATCCGAGCCACCGCGGCTTTCGCGATCGACGAACTTGTGGAGCTTGGCCTCGAAGGCGCGGATCACGTCGACTTGTTCGGCGAAGATACGGCGGTGTTTTACGCGCACACCGCCGCGGCGAGCGACGCAATCGAGATTCTCGCACCAGCCGGTGACGCCTTGCAGATCGAGGTCGTTCTCGATGGCATCGTGGCGCCGGATTACCTCGTGTGGTTTGGCAACGGACACAAGCACATGGGGGCGTCGTCCTCGCCTACCGTGTTTCAGCCGAGCGCCGACTGAGAGCCGGCCCGATCACGGCGTATCGAGCGGCTTGCCGTCCGCCGACCATCGCTCGGCTTTTCCTAGCTGCAGTGTGTCGAGTTGGTCGGCGACTTCTGCCGGACCGACGATGATGACCGTCATCTCGCCCGCGTCGAGGTGTTGCTCGGCCAGCGCATCGAGTCGTGCCTTGTCGCTTCGCTGGCGCGCGTCGCTCGCTTTGGCGTCGGCGTCGGGGGGCATGCCGAGCGCGGACAACGTCGCCAAACGGCCCACCAAGCCTTGTACGGTCTCGTGGGTCTGAATCATGTCCGTGAGATCGCGCGCCCTCACTTTGGAAAGCTCGTCTTGGGTCAGTCCCTCCTCGCGCATCTTCTTGAGCTCGAGGTGCATCTGTTCGACGGCTTGTGCGGTGACCTTGCTGAAGACGGATGAGCGCACGAGGAAGGCTCCTACGCCGCGCGTTTCGGTGAAGCCCGAACTGGCGCCGTAGGTCCATCCGTGTTTTTCCCGAAGGTTCTGGTTCAACCGCGAGGTGAAGCTCCCTCCGAGCGCGGTGTTCACCAGATCCAAAAGTGGCGATGCGGGGTCGTCGGCCTTGATACCGGGGCCGACGATGGTGACCACCGATTGCGGTGCGCCGGGTCGCTCGACGAATACCAACTTCGGCCGCTTCGCCACCGGTGCAGCTTGGTCCCCGCCGGTTTCACTCGGCTCGGTGCCCGGCTCGGGATCGCGCCAGGTGCTCAGGTGCTCGGTGATGAGTGCGCTCAGAGCGGATCTCGAAATCGCTCCTGCAACGATGAGCCTGGCTCGAGAAGGGCGCCAGGTGTCGCGGTAGCTCGCTTTTGCGTCTTGCAGGGTGATCACCTTCGCTGTGGCTTCGCTCCCTGTGACGGGGTGCCCGTAGGGGCTGCGCTCACCGTACAGGACCGACCGAGTGACGATCTGCGCGACGGCTGCCGGATTGTCGGCGCGACGTTTGAGACCGTTCTTCCACAGCTCGGTGACCCGCTGCCATTCGCTCTCCTCGAAACGCGGCCGGGCAACGATGTCGGCGAAGATCGCGAAGGCTTGCGGTAGGTTCTTCTGAAGGACGGTCAGGCCCATGCGGCTGCCGTCGGTCGTGGTGTTTCCCGATAGCTGAGCGCCCAGATCATCGAGCGCACTGCTGATCTCGAGCGCATTTCGCGAGCCGGCACCTTCGTCGAGCATCGAATTGCTGATGTAATGCAGGCCGGCTTTGCCCGGCGGGTCGGACGCGGCGCCCACGTTCAGGCTCAGGCACAGGGAGAGGATGGGCAGATCGGGCCGCTCGACCAACCACACCTCGAGACCCTCGGCCGTTTTGTAGATGACGGGCTTCGGTGCCCGGTAGGGGGTCGGGGCGGCTAGCTGTGGTTTGGGCCCGAGAGGATCGACGGTCTGTGTGTTCACTTTGTCTTCCGTGGGGTTGCGGGGCTCGTGAGGGGGACGGGGCGCGCATGCGGTGAGCAGCAGCGCCCCCCATACGACGAGGTGGAGCGGTTTCGTCACGGGCGACTCTTGTCCGTGCTCGCTTTGGCTTCGGCCGCTTTTGGCACAATGTGCAAGATGACCCGGCGGTTCGGATCGAGCACGCGCTTGGCGTAGTCCTGCACGGTCTTCGCCGTGGCGTCGCGGTAGCGCTGGAGGTCTTGGGTTGCCCAGCCGGGATTGCCGTTGTGCGCGAAGTACATGTTCAGCGTGCTCGCCCGTTGTTCGAGAGACTGCAGTTGCGACACGAAACCCATTTCGTAGGTCGTCCGTGCACGAGCGAGTTCGTCTTGGTCGGCAGGCTCATCCCGAAGACGGGCCAGCTCTTCGTCGACCGCCGCTTCGATTTGCGAAAGCTCAATCCCAGGCCTAGCGACAACTTGCACCGTGAAATAGGAACGCAGGCTTTGGGAGCCCTGGTACGCGACCACCGATTGGGCGAGCTTCTTGTCGTAGACCAGAGACTTGTAGAGCCGACTCGTCTTGCCGCTGCTCGCGATGGCCGCCAAGAGGTCCAGCTCCGCATCCCCTGGAGCAAAGTGCTTCGGGCTGAGCCACGCCATGATCACTTTGGGTAGCGTGACATTGTCTTCGAGGGTGTCGCGCACCACGCTGGTCAGTTTCGCGGGCTGAGCGGGGGTCTTTCGCGCTGTCGGCGACGGCGCCTTCCACGAGCCGAAGAACTTCTCGATGCGATCCTTGGTGGCTTCCAAATCGAAGTCGCCCGCTACGACCAGGGATGCATTCGTTGGTATGTAGTGTTGTTCGAAGAAGGCGCGCACGTCACCAACCGTCGCGGCCTCGAGATCTTCGTGAGAGCCGATCACAGGGTGGTGATAGGGATGGCCCTTCGGATAAAGCAGCTCGGGCAGACGCAGTCTGGCTTTGGCGTAGGGCTGATTCTCTACTTGCTGGCGACGTTCGTTGCGGACGACTTCTCGCTGGGTGTTCAATTTGGGGAGATCGAGCTGCGCGCCGAGGGTCGTCATCCGATCCGCTTCCATCCACAACAGGAGCGGGAGCGCGTGACTCGGTGCCACATCGTAATAGTCGGTGCGGTCATTGCTGGTCCAAGCGTTGTTCCAGCCACCTTCTCGTTCCATCCACTGATCGAACTTCGTCATCGGTACGCGTGAGGTGCCCATGAACATCAGGTGCTCGAACAGGTGAGCGAAACCGGTTCGCCCCTGGACTTCGTCCCGAGAGCCAACCTGCATGTTGATGTTCACGACGACGAGCGGCTGGGACCGATCTTGGTGGAAGATCACGTTCATGCCGTTCGTCAGCGTGTGGAGTGTGTAGGGTAGCTGCACGAGATTTTTTTCCGAGCTCGGGCTCTGGGCCGTGGCGGGTAGGGCGCTGAGAAGGATCAGAAGGGGGAGCACGAACCAGCTCGCGCGCCACACCCACTTCGGAGCGGTTGAACAATGCACGGCTGGGTGTATCGCGCGTCACGATACGGAGCACAACTGTCTCTCCGCATGCTCACCACGGCGCGTTTTCACTGGCGCCGTCGTAAAAGGGCCTTACCGTATCAGGACTTGCCAGCGTCGACCGCGCCCGCTACGAAGCGAGAGCTTTCCCGCGTGCGGGCTCCGGGCCGGCCGCTGGCATTGGTCATTCGTCAATCATTACAGCATGTTCACGTTCCTCCAGAAAGTCATCGGTAACGCTCATGAGCGCGCAGTGCGGCGCATGCGACCGCGTGTCGCCAAGATCAACGCGCTCGAGTCCAAGATCGAGAAGTTGTCTGACGCGGAGTTGAACGCGAAGACAGCGGAATTCAAGCAGCGCATCGAAAATGGAGAATCGCTCGATCATCTGTTGGTCGAGTCTTTCGCGGTGGTGCGCGAAGCGAGCAAACGCGTCCTGGGCATGCGTCACTTCGACGTCCAGCTGATGGGGGGCATGGTGCTTCACAAGGGCGGTATCGCCGAGATGCGTACCGGTGAAGGCAAAACGCTCGTTGCCACCTTGCCCTGCTATCTCAACGCGCTCAGCGGCAAGGGCGTGCACGTCGTGACGGTCAACGACTACCTCGCGACCCGCGACTCGGAGTGGATGGGGCAGCTACATAGCTTTCTCGGTATCGAGGTCGGCGTGGTGGTCAATCAGCAATTCGACGAGGACAAGCGCAAGGCGTATCAGGCCGACATCACCTACGGCCAAAACAACGAATTTGGATTCGACTACCTCCGGGACAACATGAAGTTCTCGGCGCTCGAGTACATGCAGCGCCCGTTGAACTACGCGATCATCGACGAGGTGGACTCGATTCTCATCGACGAGGCGCGCACGCCGCTCATCATTAGCGGGCAGCCCCACAAGAGCAGTGAAAAGTACCACGCGGTCAACGACCTCGTACCGCAACTGCGAAACGAAGAGCATTACACGCTCGACGAAAAGGGTCACAGCGTCACCCTCACCGACGAGGGCGTCGAGAGGGCCGAGCAGCTCCTCAACGATGTCGGGCTCCTCAAGCGAGAGAGCGGCGGTGGCTCTTACCGTGGCAATGCCAAGCGCGGAAATCTCTACGACCCGGTCAACCTCGAGACGCTTCACATCCTCAACCAATCCTTGCGTGCGCACACTCTCTACAAACGGGACGTGAACTACATGGTGCGGGACGGTGAGGTCCTCATCATCGACGAGTTTACCGGCCGCGTGCTGGCGGGTCGCCGCTGGTCGGACGGTTTGCATCAGGCGGTCGAGTCCAAAGAGAACGTCTCCATCAAAGAAGAAAACCGCACGATGGCGACGATCACCTTTCAAAACCTGTTTCGCTTGTACGACAAGCTTTCGGGGATGACCGGTACCGCCGACACCGAGGCCGCCGAATTTCACAGCACCTACGAGCTCGACACCCGGGTCATTCCCACCAACCAGCCGAACATTCGCGACGACCAAGAAGACGTCGTCTACAAGACCGAGCGGGAGAAGTTCACCGCGGTGATCGAAGACATTCTCGAGCACAATGGGCGGGGTGTCCCCATCCTCGTGGGTACGACCAGCGTCGAAAAGAGCGGCGCCATCTCGCGCATTTTGTCCAAACGCAACATCGATCACAACGTGCTCAACGCGAAGCACCACGAGAACGAGGCTTTCGTTGTCGCACAGGCGGGACGCAAGGGCTCGATCACGGTGTCGACCAACATGGCGGGTCGCGGCACGGACATCGTGCTCGGGGGCAACCCGGAGATGTTGGCAAAACTCAAGTTCCGCGAGGACGATCGCGATCCAGACGAAGAGACGGATGCCTTTGAGAATCTCGTCGATGAACTCGACGAGGAGTGCAATCAGCAGCGCCAAGACATCTTGGAGGCCGGAGGCTTGTTCATCATCGGTACCGAGCGGCACGAGTCGCGCCGGATCGACAACCAGCTTCGTGGACGGGCCGGTCGTCAGGGTGATCCTGGAAAATCACGTTTCTTCTTGTCGCTGGAGGATGACCTCATGCGCATCTTCGCTGGTGACAAGGTTAAGAGTCTGATGGAGCGCATGGGCATGCCCGATGGCGAGCCGATCGAGCATCCGTGGGTCACCAAGAGCGTGGAGAACGCACAGAAGAAGGTCGAGGAGCGTAACTTCGACATTCGAAAGAACGTGCTCGAGTACGACGACGTCATGAGCGCTCAGCGCAAGACGGTGTACACCTTGCGCCAACAGCTGCTTGCCGGTCGCTACGAGCCCGAGGTCTACGACGACAATGGCAAGGCGACCGGCGAGATCCGCGAGGTCGCCACGCTCGATTGGATTGCAGAGCGTGCCCGCCCCGAGGTGGGGGCGCTTCTCGGCATGTTCTGCGAAGAGCCGATCGTGCCTCGCGACGACGAGGGCGAATTGCGGTTGATCGAGGACGCCGAAGTCCAAGCCGCGACCCTGGTCGAACACGACACCTTCCGCAAAGAGCTATACGCCCGTTGGGGCTTGCCGGTCGATGTGATCAACCGCGAAGCGGCTGGCGTTTACGAAGAACTGCTGGATCTCGTTCCTCTCGCGCTGACCGAGCAGCGCGATCGTTTGCTCGATCTGCTCGACCGTATTGTCGGAGCTATCGTCGAGGACTCTTGCCCAATCAACAAGAACCCCGACGATTGGGATTGGGACGCAGTGTTCGAGGGCTTTCAACAACACTTCAATGTCGAGCTGCCCGATGAGGTCGCCGACTACGGCGACCGTGAGGCCTTGGCGGCCGAACTGTACCAGCGGGGGGAAGCGGCCTACAAAGCACGCGAAGAGGAAACAGGGCTCGAGCTCATGTTGCGCATCTTCCGGCACCTTTATCTCGAAGAGCTTGACAAGACCTGGGTCGAACATCTTACCGACATGGATCACCTTCGCGACGGCATCGGCTTGCGTGGCTACGGCCAAAAAGACCCGAAGCAAGAGTACAAGAAGGAAGGCTACAACATGTTCGTCACGATGCTCGCGCGGGTATCGTCGAACGTCGTCACCAAGGTCATGACGGTGGAGGTTCGGGCCGCCGAAGAAGAACAGATCGAGGCGGCTGATCTCGACCGTCACATGAAAGACCTGGCGAATGCCATCGCCCGTCACGGTAAAGAGGTCGTTCCGGCGTCTTCCCCTGGCTTGTTGTTCGAGCCAGAAGAGGCACCGGTGGGTGCGGAGACGGTCTGCCCTTGCGGTAGCGGCAAGAAGTTCATGGAGTGCCATGGCGCCGACATGGACATCGACCTGATGCTCTGAGCGTGTGAGCCCGCTCGCGGGACAAGCCTGCTACGCTCAACGCACTTGTAATGCGTCGGGTGTGGTTGATCGTGATGGGGCTCTGCTTCGCTGCAAACGCGGGGGCGCAGACGAGGGCCAGCCGGCCGGGCGAGCTTCCGCAGCTCCGGGTGGACTTGCACGCGCATCTGTCCATGAAGCCGGCGCTGGGCTGGCTGTTTCGCGGTTCCTTTGATGCGCCCCTGGTCGCCGATTCCTGGGACGATCAGCTGAGCAGCAAAGCGAACGGCAAGACCCTTCAGGAGGCGGGGTTGGGCGTGATGGTGGTCGCCTTGTACGCCCATCCCGTTTTTGCCGGCGACATGCGCGAGGCAGTGCGAAACCAAATCGCTGAGGTAGAGGCATTTGTTCGCCGTCGATCAAGGTGGGCGATCGCCCGTCAGGCTTCGGAGGCCGACACGCTGCTGCGCCAAGGCAAGCGAGTGATCGTGCTGAGTATCGAGGGCGCGGCTGGGGTACTGGAATCGGAAGCGGATCTGCGCGAGTTCATCGACGAGCGTGGGATCGCCATCGTCACGCCACTGCATTTGGTGGATGATCGCTTCGGCGGAGCGGCACTGCTGGACGGTGCGCAACGAGTGGCGAACCCCATTGCCTTGATCGATGGCCGCCAACGGCGCCTCGTCGATCGTGGATTTGAGGATGGGATCGTGCGCAATCAGCGTGGTTTGACGTTGATGGGGAAGCGCTTGCTGATCGAGCTCGTGCGCCGTGGTGTCTGGATCGACTTGACCCACGCTTCCGACGCGGCCGTCGAGCAGATGATGCCGATCCTCGAGGCGGCGGGGCAGCCCCTGTTGTTCACGCATACTTCACCAAGGCACTTCCGCAAGGCCGAGCGCGCCCTCAGCGACCGCATGCTCAAGGCCGTGGACCGCACTCGCGGGATGGTCGGGCTTCTGCCCAGCGAAGACGCGATGCCCAACATCCCACCAGCTAGTGGCTACTGCCAGGCGGGGTGCGAACCGGACACCTGTCGTGGAAGCGTGGCCGGATTGGCAGAGGTTTACAGTTATCTCGCGCGCTTCGTCTCGCCGTCGGCGATCGCGCTCGGAAGCGACTTCAACGGAGGTATGCGCCATCTGCGGCCGTCGTGCCAAACGGGGACGTCCATCGACCACGAGGCGGGTTTCTATCAGCTCGGACAGACTCCGGCGCTGTGGCGTGCGCTTCGCCAGGCTGGTGCGCCCGTGCCAGAAGCGCGAGACACTCTGCGTCATTTTGTCGAAGCGTGGTCGAGGGTGATGCCGGCGAAGCTGGCGCGTTTGAACGCGATGTTGCCACTGTTGCCATCGAAGGGCCGTGTCGCGGGTCCAGGCTTCGACGCGCGCCTGCGATTGGGTGTCAGGAGCTTCGAGGCTGGCAACCGGCCCGGCCTGTTGCTGGGCACGGAGGCGCGGGTGCTGAAGGATTCCGCGACGCCATTGGACACCGAACCACTCGTCTATTTGGCTGACACGAAAATCGACTGGTTGACCGTGCCTCATGGTGATGTGGCGCCGTGGTTGTCGGCGTCCTTTGCTCCCGTCGGCATCATCGCCGATGACGGGTCGGTCCGCCTCGAAGGCCAACTCGGTGCCGCTCGCGTGTTGCGGGACCGGGCGCTGCTTCGTGCGTGGGACTTGCAGGTTTTGGCATTGCGTGTTCGCGCTCGTGCGGTGCCCGGCTTATTTCACCGACTCTACCGCCATCACCTCTTTTTCGACATCGGCCTGGGCGCTTTGGGGTACCGGGGACTTTGGACGAGTTCGGGATCGGCTGCTGTTCACGGATTTGCGCTCGGGGACCTCGAGCTGCGCGGTGGCGTGACCTTGTCCCCCCGTCATGCTCACGTCGTCAAGCTCTACGGATCGGCGAGTGCTGAGCTGGCCTTGTTCGGACACCCTTCGGGGATCCGTTATGCTGGCGAACGCGCGGCGGGTATGGGGGTGGCGATTGGATTGGGGACGGCCGGTGCCGAGCTTCGCCTCGACGCCCGGTGGATAGGATGGACGGGGCCGATGAGCAGCGGCGAACTTCGACGTGATGAAGTCAGCGCGACCATCGTCGTCCCTGTCGGCGGTCGGTCGCGCTAGGTCAAGCGTTGCGCCACTCGATGTCGGCGGCGCAAGGCGTTATGATTCACCGTGATGATGCATCCACGTAGATTCCTCCTTCTCGTGCTGGGCCTCGGATTGGCGACGACATCTTCGCTTGGATGTAGCGGCGCGAGCGATTCCTCACCCGGACCACCGCCGTCCCCGCCGCCCACTGTGTTCACCGACTTCGGTGGCCGCACGGTCGAGCTGCACGTTCCTGGCAGCTACGCTCCGGACGTATTGACACCGCTCGTGATCTTGCTTCACGGCTACTCGGCTACGGGGATGGTGCAAGAACTGTATTGGAGGCTCAAGCCGGAGGCAGACAGGCGAGGAGTTTTGTATGCCCACCCCGATGGCACGGTCGATCTCCAAGGGGCTCGCTTTTGGAATGCGACCGAGGCGTGCTGCGATTTTTCCAACAGCGGCGTGGACGATAGCGCGTATCTACGTGCGTTGGTGGAGCAGATCCGCGAACACTACGCAGTGGATCCTAAGCGGATCTACTTCACGGGTCATTCCAATGGGGCATTCATGTCCTATCGCATGGCTTGCGATCATGCCGATTGGGTCGCGGCCATCGCGGGACTTGCTGGCGGGATGCTCGCAGATGCCGAGAATTGTAAGGCCAGCGAGCCGGTGCACGTCCTCCACATTCATGGCGATCAAGATGCGCTCGTGGAATACGAGGGCTCGACGACGGGGGGAATCGAAGCCCCTGGCGCGCGTGCCTCCGCTCAGTTTTGGGCAGACCGAGCCGGATGCGAGCCGGATCCTGTGACCGAGAGCCCCCTCGAACTCGCGCCGGGAGTGGACGGCGCCGAGACTTTGGTCGAGCGCTGGCAGGGTTGCGGGGTCGGAGGCTCAGCCGAGTTGTGGACGATGCGCGGGGTTGGTCATGTGCCGGGCTTTGACGACACGTATCCACCGGCCTTGTTTGATTACTTGCTCAGTCATCCCAAGCCCTGAGCGAGGCTGCCGCTGAGTTGCCCCCAGATGGCGCCTGCCGTACCCTGTGCCGGGTCTCCATGATCGGCAAAACCATCGACAGCTGCTATGAAATCATTCGAGAAATCGGTTCGGGCGCCATGGGTGGCGTATTCGAGGCCAAACAGACTTTTACCGATCGACGCGTCGCCATCAAGCTGCTCAATCGGCCAGGAATCGTCCACGCCAAGGACGTGATCACTCGCTTCGAACGAGAAGCCCTTGCGGCGGCCAAGCTCAGCTCACCTCACATCGTGCAGATTCTCGATGCGGGTCATGACCCGACGACAGGCCTGCCCTACACGGTGATGGAGTTGCTCCAGGGTGAGGGTGTGGATGACGTTCTCACCCGCGTGGGCTCCTTGGCACCATCGCTCGCCATTCGGATCGTCGCGCAGATCTGCCGTGGACTAGAAAAGGCGCATGAGGCGGGCATGATCCATCGTGACGTCAAGCCAGCCAATATTTTCATGCATCGAGCCGACGACGAGGAGATCATCGTCAAGCTTC